>JAOZPD010000018.1 GCA_029932935.1 Candidatus Omnitrophota bacterium
AGAGTCATTCGTAAAGAAAATATTAATTTAGTTCATGCGCATACACGTGTTACTCAGTTTCTGGCCTTTCTGTTAAGCAAGACAATGGGGATACCTTATGTTTCTACCTTCCATGGATTTTATCGCCCTCATTTAGCAAGAAGAGTTATCCCCTGTTTAGGAGATTTGAGCATTGCAGTCAGTATGGCTGTGGCTGAGCATCTGGTGGAGGATTTTAATTTAGACAGAAAGAATCTGAGGATTATTTATAACTCAGTAAATATAGATTCAGACTACCCCACGGGAACGGTTACTGTCATTCCAGATAGAAATATTCTACATGAGCATCCACATGCTTGGACAGAGGATTATTCTTATCTTAAGGGCAATCCCACTATCGGAATTATTGCTAGACTCTCAGAAGAAAAGGGTCATCTTTTACTCTTTCTTGCCTTTAAGGACTTGGTTAAGGTCTATCCTGAAGCGAGATTGTTAGTCGTTGGAACAGGCAGAGAGGAGAGACGGCTTAGGTCGTGGGTCAATAAAGAGAATCTTGCCAAGCAGATTATATTCTTGGGTAATGTGACAGAGCTAAAGTCACTATTTAAAATACTCGATATCTCTGTATTACCTTCTACTTTTGAGGGTTTGGGCTTTTCTATTCTGGAGGCTCAGGCAAATAATGTGCCGGTTGTAGCCAGTGCCATCGGAGGCATAGTAGAGATTATTAAAGATAGGGATACGGGAATTTTGGTTGGCCCTTCTAATAGTGGTGAAATATATCGAGGGATAAGATTGCTTCTGGAGGATGATAAATTGAGGGAGAGGATAATAATTAATGCAAGAAAGCAAGTCGAAGAGAGGTTCTCTTTAGAGGGGATGGTTTCTCAGGTCGAGTCTGTTTATAAGGAATTGATGAGTAATTTTAAATAAGCAGGATGGAGCAACCAAGAAGGATATTAGTATTTACTACTAATTGGTTAGGGGATGCACTTTTTGTCTCTCCTTTGATTTCTGCTTTAAAATACAATTTTCCTCAGTCGCGTTTATCAGTATTGTTACTTGAGCGAGTAAAGGCAATATTTCATAATCATCCCCAAATAGACAATATACTTATCTATAATAACAGAATAAACTTAATATCATTGCTAACAACCATCATTAGATTACAGAGAGAGAGATTTGATGCGGCCTTTATCATTAAACCCTCTTTGACCCGTACATTAATCCTGCGGCTTGCTGGCATAAAAGAGATTATTGGGTTTGATAACCGTAAGAGCGGTTGGTTGCTTACAGTCAGAATTGCTCCTCCGCATAAGGATCTACATAGAATAGATTATTTCTTAACTATATTGGAGAATATGCATCTCAAGATAGAGAAGCGTAAATATGAATTTTTCCCTTCGTCTGAGGATAAGGCTTATATTGATAGATTGTTCTTGCAAAGGAATATCAACCGGGATTTACCACTACTTATAATAAATCCAGGAGCAAATTGGATTCCCAAGCGTTGGCCGGTAGATAGCTTCGCTGAGCTAATTAAGAATATTAAGATGAGATTAGCATTGAATATAATAATTACTGGTTCAGAGAAGGACAGGGGTTTATCTGAGCAGATAATTAGAAAGTCAGGGGAGTGTGTTTTTAATTTTGCCGGACAGACATCTCTTGGACAACTAGGAGCTTTAATGCGGGAGGCCGATGTGGTGCTCTCTGCTGATTCCGGACCGATGCATATCGCTGCAGCGGTAGGCACGAAAGTAGTGGCACTGTTTGGTCCTACCTCTGCCTCGATAACAGGTCCATATCCGTTAAGTAACCATATTGTAATTCAAAAAGATGTGGGATGTAGGCTGCCATGCTATGAATCAAGCTGCCAGGATTATCGTTGTATGAAGGCAATATCTGTAGAGGAGGTAGCAGATAGATTGGCAACCTTATTAACTTCCAAATAGAATTATATATATCTACGGTAATACCTTATAATTTAGGATGCCTGACAAATTGTGATTAATAAGATTCTCTTCTTTACTCTCAGTAATTTTGGCGATGTGATATTAACATTGCCTGTTATGGATGTTTTACTTACCCGATATCCACAGTCATCCATAACTGTCATGGTAGGCCCTCGCACCTCAGAGATCTTTAAAGATAATCCATACATAGGTCAGCTTATAGTGTATAATAAATATGCTCCCCTTAGAGAGAAGATAAATTTGTTTTTTCAACTCAAGAGAGAAAACTTTGATTTGGTAGTCGATCTGCGTAATACTCTTTTTGGGGCGCTGCTCCCAGCTCGTTTTAAGACCTCACCCTTTTTATATGTACCTTCTCGTATTCGGCATATGAAGGAGAGGAATCTTTACAGGTTAAAAGTGGCCTTGAGGCAGAACCAAAACTTTTTATTGTCCCCAAAGAGATTCTTCTATATTCGAGATGAAGATGAGGTTTATGTTGATGCTATCTTGCAGGATAACGGTATTACAGAGAGAGATAAAATTATTATTGTTAATCCCATAGCAGGAGGGGCTACCAGAAGGTGGGCTAAAGAAAAATTTATTCAACTCTGCCAGATATTAGCGAGGAATTATTCAGTAATACTTGTTGGCAGGGATAGCGATAGGTTTTTGACAGGATATATACAGTCTGTCTGTACGGAGAGGATTTTTGATTTTGCTGGCTTGACCAGCCTTTCCCAGCTTTCCTGCCTTCTAAAAAAGTCTTCACTGGTAATTACTTGTGACACCGGTATCTTACACTTGGCTAGTTATTTTAATGTACCCATTGTTGCCATGTTCGGCCCTAGTGATGAACAGAGGTACGGTCCCTGGTCGGATAAATACAGAGTAGTTGTTGCTGCGACTGCCTGTCGGCCGTGCAGGATGCCTAACTGTAGATTTAATACTTTTGAGTGCATGCGAGATATCAACGTGAACACGGTGTTGGATTCCATTGACGCTCTATTAAAATCGTGATAGAATTAAAATCTAAAAATGATTGATTTACAGAAGATTAAAACCTACTCTATAAAAACAAGGATTAATAAGGTGAGAAGGAATGATTTTGCATCTGCGCCTAGACAGAATATACGCTTTATTGATTTTTATCATTCTTTACCAGCTATTCTAAAAGGACAGGAGTTACATAGGATAGTTGAAGCAGTAGTTAAGGCAAAGAGGAAGAAAAGGCCAGTGATATTTATGTGTGGTGCACATGTAATTAAATGCGGGCTCAATCCAGTAGTGATTGAGTTGTTAAAGAGAGGGATTATTGACTGTATTAGTCTAAATGGGGCAGGTATAATCCATGACTTTGAGATTGCTTATCAAGGAAAGACCTCTGAGGATGTGGATTCGGCCTTAAACAGAGGCAGATTTGGAATGAATAGACAGACGGCCAGATTTCTTAATAGAGCAATAGAGGAGGGGGCAAGCAATGGCTTGGGTATTGGTCAAGCCGTGGGTGAAGCAATACTCAAACATACTCTACCCTTTAAGAATCTCAGTATTATTTATCAGGCAGTGAAATATAAAGTTCCTGTGACTGTACATATTGCTATTGGGACGGATGTGATTCATCAACACCCTAATTTTAATGCAGCATTGACGGGAGAGGGTAGTAAGCGAGATTTTCAGCTTTTGGTCAAGATTGTTTCCCAATTGAGACAGGGTGGAGTGTTGCTAAATTTTGGTTCAGCGGTGATTTTGCCCGAGGTGTTTATTAAGGCGTTAAATTTAGCTAGGAATTTGGGTGTAGAGGTGAGTAATTTTACTGTAGCAAATTTTGATATGATTTATCATTATCGTCCAGCTGAGAATATTGTTCGTCGCCCAGTTCTGTTGGGTGGGAGGGGTTACTATATAGTTGGTCACCATGAGATTATGTTGCCTTTATTGGCTCAGGCAATTGTTGAGAGGTTATACAGTAAGAGATGATAATGAGGAGATTTAAAAAGATAATTAATAAATTTCATAATGTAAGAATTCTGGTTATAGGAGATCTTATTCTTGATGAATATATCTGGGGGGATGTTCAGAGGATTTCTCCAGAGGCACCCGTGCCTGTGGTATGGGCGAGGGAGCGTTCTTATGTTTTAGGCGGCGCAGCAAATGTAGCTAACAATATTAAAGAATTGGGTGGTTATGTTTCTCTCTGTGGGGTAGTGGGTAAGGACAAGAATAGAGAGATTTTTTTATCTCAGTTGAGAAGACAGGGTATTTCTCAGGAGGGAATATTATTGGTAAACAATAGACATACCACAGTAAAGACACGAATTATTGCAGGGCACCAACAAGTAATAAGGCTGGACTGGGAACATACGGATGCATTGACACAGGGTGCAAATAGTAGAATGTATGATTTTATTGCTAAGAATATTCATAAATTTCAGGCCATAATTATTGAGGATTATGGTAAGGGCGTGATAAATCCTTGGTTAGCAAAAAAGGTAATTACTCTAGCCAGAGAGAAAAACATAATTGTTACAGTTGATCCCAAGGAAGAGCATTTCCAATACTATTCTTACAGTACTAGTATAACTCCTAACAGAAAGGAGGCAGAGAGTGCGGTAAGGAATCTTAAGATTCAAGATACCACCAATACATTTAAGATTAACACGGATAAACTGATGGATGATAATACTCTTAAGTTGGCAGGAAGAGAGTTATTAAAATATCTTAAATTAGGATCGCTCTTGATTACCTTGGGTGAAGAGGGAATGCTTTTATTTGAAGATAGTCATATTACCCATATTCCTACGCGAGCTCAGGAGGTTTTTGATGTCTCCGGAGCCGGTGATACAGTAATTGCAGTTTTCACCTTAAGCCTTGCCTGCGGGGCAAGCAAGTTGGAGGCAGCGCATATTGCTAATTTTGCTGCTGGTATTGTGGTGAGTAAGATTGGAACAGCTGCCATTTCTCGTAAGGAATTATTGGAGAGGATGAGAGATATTTAATATGGATGCTATTGGAGTAATACCGGCTAGATACAGTGCTACGCGATTTCCCGGGAAATTATTAGCCAATATTTGTGGGAAGCCGATAATTCAACATGTATGGGAGAGGGCAAGCAGGGCTAGGTTGGTGGAGAGGTTAGTTATTGCCTGTGATGACGAGAGGATTCTTTCTGTTGCTCAGTCCTTTGGAGCTGAATGTGTGATAACAGCAAAAGGGCATCTATCTGGTAGCGACAGAATTACGGAGGTGGTAGGTTCTCTGGATGTTAAGGTAGTGGTTAATATCCAGGCAGATGAGCCATTGGTGCAGCCATTAATGATTGATAGACTAGTTGAGGCGTTGCTTAATGATGAGACTATCAGTATGGCAACACTGATAAAGAGGATCGAGCATCACCATGAGGTAGATAATCCTAATATTGTTAAAGTCGTTATAGATAAAAATAATTTCGCTCTATATTTCTCTCGGGCACCAATTCCCTATCGTGCAGAAAATGCTAAGGTTCAACCAATTTATTATAAACATATTGGTTTGTATGCCTATACTAAAGATTTTCTATTTACTTTTAAGAATATCATCCCTTCTTATCTCGAGAATATTGAACGCTTGGAGCAGTTACGGGCTTTAGAGGAGGGTTTCCGCATCAAGGTGATCGAGACGCAGTTTGACACTGTTGGCGTGGATACGCCACAGGATCTGGAAAGGGTGAGGAGAATTTTAACTAGAGAGCAATTAAGGGATTCGACATGAGAGATACAAAGATAATAAGATTGGGGAAGATTAATATTGGAGGCAAGGCCCCCTTGGTGTTAATTGCTGGTCCTTGTGCCATCGAATCAGAAGGAATCTGTTTGTCTGTAGCAAGGAGAATAAAGGAAATCTGTTGCAGATTGGATATTCCGTTTATTTTCAAGTCCAGTTACGATAAGGCAAATCGTACATCAATTGATTCCTTTCGTGGCCCGGGATTAGAAGAGGGGCTTAGGATCCTATATAAAATAAAACAGAAGTTGGATATCCCTGTGTTATCTGATGTGCATTGCCGGCAGGAGATTAGGCAGGCAGCGGAGGTCTTGGATATAATTCAGATACCCGCTTTTTTATGTCGTCAGACAGATCTATTGCTTGCAGCAGCGGAGACAGGAAAGATTATAAACATTAAAAAGGGTCAGTTTTTAGCCCCCTGGGATATTACAGCGATACTTAAGAAGATAGAATCGGCAGGTAATAAGAAGATTTTGATTACTGAGCGAGGAGTAAGTTTCGGTTATAATAATTTAGTTTCCGACCTGCGTGCTTTGGCGATTATGCGTGAGTCTGGCTATCCAGTCTTTTACGATGCCACTCACAGTGTGCAGCTTCCCTCCGGATTGGGTAGAGCTTCAGGAGGCGATAGTAGATTTGTTTCTTCGTTATCTCGTGCTGCAGTGGCTTTTGGATGCGACGGACTTTTTATTGAGGTTCATCCTCAGCCGAGCAAGGCCTTGTGTGATGGGCCGAATATGATTGATATACGCGAGTTGACCAGATTGCTTGAGCAGGTTAAAGGGATAGAGAGAATATTAAGATGAATATATTAGGGCGCGCGAAAGAGGTATTGGATATCGAGGCAGAGGCGATTAGGGATTTAAAGAGGAAGATAGGCAAAGACTTTAAATTAGCCGTCGAGTTCATTATGTCTACTAAAGGACGTGTGGTGGTCAGCGGTATGGGTAAAACAGGAATTATTGCTCAGAAATTTTCAGCAACCCTTTCTTCTACAGGTACACCCAGTTTATTCCTGCACTCGGCTGAAGCAATACATGGAGATTTAGGCCGAGTGACTGCTGATGATGTAGTGATTATCATTTCCAAAAGCGGAGAATCAGATGAGATTAAAAAATTTCTCCCCATATTAAAGAAGATTGGGAGTAAGGTTATTGCTCTGACCGGAAATACTAAGTCTTCTTTGGCGCGTTTCAGTGATATTGTTTTAAATGTCAATGTGAAAAGAGAGGCCTGTCCCTTGGGATTAGCCCCTACGGCTTCCACAACAGCTATACTGGCAATGTGTGATGCCCTCTCTATATGTCTCCTAGAGTTAAAGGGGTTTAAGGCCAAGGATTTTGCATTTTTTCACCCCGGTGGTTCTTTAGGTAAAAGTTTGCTTCTTAAGGTTGAGGATGTCATGCGCACCGGACGATATAATCCGGTAGTTCATGAGGATGAGAGCGTATCTTCAGTTTTAGTAAAGATTACTCAAGCGCGTGCAGGTTGTGCAATAATTGTGGATGGAAAGGGTAAGTTGAGAGGGATATTTACGGATGGGGATCTGCGTCGGCATTTAAAGAGCGATCGAGATTTACCTCGGAGAAAGATAGCCTCCGTAATGACCAGGAAACCCGTTGCAATCAATAAAGATAAGCTTGCTGCTGAGGCAATGCATATATTGGAACAGAGAAAGATTGACGAGGTACCTGTTATAGATGATTCTCAGAGGGTAGTTGGTCTCTTGGATGTACAGGATTTATTAGAAGCAGGGGTGGTATGACGAGATATCGAAAGAGCAACATTTAACTATATGGATATATTGATATGACGGAGGAAGATCTATTAAAAAAGGCCAGAAGGATTAAATTATTATTGTTAGATGTAGACGGGGTTTTAACTGATGGCCGCATAGTTTATGATTCCAAAGGCAGAGACTCTAAGTTTTTTGACGTTCATGACGGACTGGGTGTTTATATGTTGAGGATAGCAGGGATTCATACTATTCTAATTACAGCCAAGGGTTCGCATACCATCAAGCCACGTGCCAGAGATATGGGTGTAGATAGGGTTTACTCCGACGTCTATCCAAAGAGCGCAATTTTAGATAAGGTATCCAGAATATATAAAGTAAGTTATGAAGAGATCTGTTTTGTGGGCGATGATTTGGTAGATCTAGGGATAATGCAAAGGGTAGGTTTTTCTGTAGCTGTATTTAATGCTTGCGCAGAAATAAAAGATATCGCCGACTATATCACTAAGAGTGAGGGGGGTAGAGGCGCTGTTAGGGAGGTGGCTGAGTTACTCTTGAAATCCCAGGAGAAGTGGGATACGGTGCTTCAGAGATACCGATCCTAAATTACATGAAAAGAAGGTTCCTGACAACAAACCATCTTGGGAGTGTGGTGGTCTTCTTGTTTATTTTTCAATTAGGAGATCTATCTCAAGCATTCTCACAACAAAAGGAGGAGCCAGAGCAGACAGTAGCTGAATTTAATCTTTCTGGTTTTAGCCAGGAGGTAGGCAAGTCTTGGGAGATCTCGGCTCGATCCGCAGATATATTTCATGATGAGATAATACTCGAAGATTTTACGGGTACCCTATATGGGCAAGAGAAAATTATAGTAACAGCAGAAAAAGGAAATTTTAATAAAACCCAAAATAAAGTTCATCTGGAGGATAATGTTGTGGTTGCTACTGAATCAGGCGCAAGGTTAACTACAGATTACTTAGATTGGGATAGGGATGCTTCACGAGTTGAGACTGCTGCTCCTGTGGATATCAAGAAGGACGATATAGTGGTTAGTGGAGTGGGGATAAGAGGGAATGCCGAATTGAGTAGGGTTGATTTAGAGAAAGATGTTAGAGTGCAAATTGATAATCAGAAGAATAATATTGTGATTACCTGTGCTGGCCCCTTGAGTATAAATTATGCTGATAATGTGGCTGTGTTTAAGAAGGATGTTTCTGTTAACGATGGCCAGACGCAAATGCACGCCGATCTGATGGAGGTGTTTTTTGATCTTTCGGGGTCTAATGATTTAACAGATTCAATTACCAGTAAGATGAGTAGGATTAGGAAGATTGTGGCTAAGGGGAATGTAAGGATTGAGAGAGACGGTAATGTTAGCTTTTCCAAAGAGGCAGTATATAATGCGGCGGATAGGACACTTGTTCTTACCGGAAGGCCTAAATTAATTATTCATTCTGTAGGGGGAAAAGATGCATCTACTGGAGACAAGAGAGCTTTTTAAGTCTTACGACGGCCGCCAGGTGGTTAGAGGCGTAAATCTTTTGGTTAAACGGGGGGAGATAGTCGGTCTTCTTGGTCCTAACGGAGCAGGGAAAACGACTACATTCTATATGATTGTAGGTATAATTGCCCCTAATTCCGGATCGATAATCTTTGATAACCAGGATATTACGCGTCTGCCCATCCATGTTCGTTCTCGTTTTGGTATAGCCTATCTTAGCCAGGAGCCCTCTATCTTCAGAAAGCTTACAGTAGAAGAGAATATTATGGCTATACTTGAGACACTGCCATTGGGGCGTCATCAGAGGAAGAGGAGGCTTGGTATTTTGCTTGAGGAATTAAACATCGCTCATCTGGCAAAGAGTAAGGCATATACACTCTCAGGAGGAGAGAGGAGGCGTCTGGAGATTACTCGGGCATTGGTGAGTAATCCGTCTTTTATACTTCTTGACGAGCCATTCTCCGGTATAGACCCTATTGTAGTTAGCGAGGTGCAGGAGATTATCAAGGCACTGAAGAAGAAAGGGTTAGGTATCTTGCTCACAGACCATAATGTGCGTGAAACCCTCTCTATTACCGACCGAGCTTATTTGATTGCTGAGGGTAGAATTTTGATCTCGGGTAGTGCCGCGGAATTAATCAATGATTCAAAGGCAAGGCAGATTTATCTGGGAGAGAAATTTAGAATGTAGCATTGAGTTTATGTCTTTTAATAAGATGAACTAGAAAGGAGAGGTTTTAGAGTGAAGGCTGAGGTTAAAAAGATAGGACAACATAGGCGGGAGCTTACTGTTCATATTGATGGCGATGTGGTGAAGCAAAAGTTTGACCAGGTATATAAAAGGATAAATAAAGAGGCAAAGATTCCTGGGTTCCGTCCGGGCAATGTTCCTCGTGATATATTAGAGAAGCACTATTCTTCTGTCGCCCAGCAGGAAATAATAAAGGAGTTACTTCCCGAGGTGTATAATCAAGCCTTAGATGAGGTTAGCCTTGAACCGGTTGGTTTACCTGAGATCTCACAGGTGAATTTAAGTAAAGATAGTTTAAGTTTTAAGGCAAATTTCGAGATAAAGCCAAAGATAGACTTGAAGAATTATAAGGGTCTGAGGGTTGAGTATAAGTCTATTCAAGTGACTACTGAGGAGGTAGATCGGGCTGTGGATAAACTTAAACAGACACATACCCCTGAAGGATTCGTTGCTGGAGAGGGTAGTACTCAGTTATTGGACGATGATTATGCCCGGGGTCTGGCTTATCCCGATATCAAGACATTAAGAGAGGTTTTAGAGAGGCAGATTTATTTAGAAAAGGCAAGAGCTCAACAGGTAAATATAGAAAATAGCATTATTGAGCAGTTATTGAAACAGATAAATATTCAGATCCCTCTTGGTTTAATTAATCGTCAATTGGAGAACTTGGTTAGACAGACAGAGCTTGATTTAGCATTGCGTGGTATGGGCAAAGAGGAGATTGAGAAGCAGACGCCGGAGTTGAGGAAGAATTTGGAACCCCAGGCAAAAAGACAGGTACTTATCTTTCTTGTTCTGGAGGAGGTTGCGCGCAGAGAAAATATAACTCGCGATGAAAAGATGACGCAGAGGGTAATTGAGTTTTTGTTAAGAGAGGCAGATTGGAAAGGAGGAAGTGATCGATGAGAAATCAAACCCTGGTTCCTATGGTAATTGAGCAGACCGCTCGTGGTTATGAACGCGCCTATGATATTTATTCTCGCTTGTTGAAGGATCGTATTATTTTTATTGGTACGCCTATTGATGATGGTGTAGCCAACCTTGTTATTGCCCAAATGCTTTTTCTGCAAATGGAGGATGTAAAGAAGGAGATAAGCATTTATATTAATACGCCCGGTGGTTCGGTTACAGCCGGTTTGGCTATATATGATACTATGCAGTTCGTCAAGCCAAACGTGGCTACGTACTGCGTAGGGCAGGCAGCCAGTTTAGGAGCGTTGCTTTTATCCGCCGGCACAAAGGGTAGTCGTTTTGCTTTACCCAACTCCAGAATTATGATTCATCAGCCATGGGGGGGGATTCAGGGTGCAGCTGAGGATATCTCTCGGCATGCAAAGGAGATCTTGAAATTACGCGACAGGATAAATGATATATTCTCTCTTCATACAGGTCAACCATTAGAGAAGATTCAGAAAGATACGGATAGAGATTTTTTTATGTCGGCACAGGAAGCCAAAGAATATGGTCTTGTTGACGAGGTGATTGTTGTAAAGAATAAATAAATCAGGAGTAACTTATTATGAAAAAGAATTATTTATTAACACCAGGGCCTACGCCTCTACCGACATGTGTAACCGAGGCTTTAGCTCGCCCAATAATTCACCACCGTACGCCGCAATTTCGAGCAATCCTACAACAGGCAGAGGATGGTTTAAAATATGTTTTTAATACAAAAAATGATATATTTATCTTTTCCTCTTCGGGGACCGGGGCGATGGAGGCAGCGGTAGCCAATTTACTTTCTCCTGGAGAAGTGGTATTAACTATTGAAGGTGGAAAGTTTGGTCAGCGCTGGACAGAGATATGTCAGGCATATAATGTGAGATGCGATGTTATTGAGGTTGAATGGGGCAGAGCCGTGGATCCTAAAGAGATAGAGAGGAGAATAAGAACAAACCCCGAGATAAAGGCCATATTTACTACGTTATGCGAGACATCCACGGGAGTGGTTAATGATATTGAGGCTATTGGCAGAATAGTGAAGGATAGCCAGGCAATATTAGTAGTCGACGCAATAAGCAGTCTGTGCAGCTTGCCTTTATTAACCGATACTTGGTCATGTGATATGGTGGTGGCTGGATCACAGAAAGGATTAATGCTACCTCCCGGATTAGGATTTATATCGGTTAGTCCTAAGGCCTGGAATCTAATCAACAAATCAAAGAATCCCAGGTATTATTTTGATTTAGGAGTTGCCAAGAAGGCTTTGGATAAGACAGATACACCTTTTACTCCAGCGATTTCACTAATTATTGCCTTAAATGAGGCGTTAAATATGATAAGACAGGAGGGATTGGAGAATATATTTTTAAGATGTAAAAAGATGGCTGAGGCTACCCGTCAGGCAGCCAGGGCATTGGGATTAGAGCTATTAGCTTCTTCCTCTGATGCCTCTGATGCGGTTACTGCAATTCGACTTCCAGAGGGCATTGATGGCCAGGCATTAGTAAAGACAATGCGTGATATCTACGGGGTTGCTATTGCTGGAGGACAGGGAGTATTAAAAGGGAGGATTATCCGCATCGCTCATATGGGTTATATAGGAGAGTTCGATATTATCATCGCAATTACCTGTTTAGAGAAGGTGTTGTGTCAGTTGGGATATAAGTTTCAATTGGGTGCAGGTGTTAAGGCAGCTCAGAAGATTCTGCAATGATAGGTTAGGAAAGGGGAGGTAATGAAAATATTGGTTAGCGATAAATTGGCAGAAGAGGGGATAAATATCCTGCGTGATGTTGGTGAGTTTAAGGTTGATGTTAAAATTGGTCTTCAGCCAGAGGATCTAAGGAAGGTTATCAAGGATTACAATGCTATTATAGTAAGAAGTGCTACCAAGGTGACTGCGGATGTTATCCGTGAGGCAGAGAAATTACGAGTTATAGGAAGGGCAGGGGTAGGGTTGGATAATGTGGATTTGTTTGCTGCTACAGAGAAAGGGATTGTAGTAATGAATGCGCCTGCGGGAAATACAATATCTACCTGCGAGCACACCATGAGTATGTTGGTTGCCTTGGCACGCAATATTCCTCAAGCCAATTCTTCAGTAAAGCGGGGTGAATGGAAACGCTCTAAATTTATGGGAGTGGAGCTTTATAAAAAGACTCTGGGGATAGTCGGCTTGGGTCGTATTGGAACTGAGGTGGCCAAGCGTGCGCTTTCCTTTGGTATGAAGGTAGTTGCTTTCGATCCCTATCTTTCTAATGAAGTAGGCAAGACCTTAGGAATAGAGATGGTTGAGCTGGAGCAGCTTTTGAGGATCGCCGATTTTATTACCTTGCATACCCCTCTTACTGAAAATACGCGACACTTGATTTCTAATGAGGAGTTTGCCTTGATGAAGCAAGGTGTGCGGATTGTTAATTGTGCGCGGGGAGGAATCATAGACGAGGAGGCCTTAATTAAGGCAATAAGACAGGGCAAGGTTGCGGGGGCTAGTCTTGATGTATTTGAGAAGGAGCCTCCTCCCTCCGAGTATGAACTTCTGAAATTAGATAATATTATTACCACTCCTCATTTGGGAGCTTCTACTGAGGAGGCTCAGATTAATGTTGCAGTTGAGATTGCGGAGTGTGTACGTGATTATCTTCTTGGTAGGGGTATACGTAATTCTGCAAATTATCCACAGATTGAACCAGAGGTTTACAAGATACTTGCTCCTTATATAAATTTGGCTGAGCAGTTAGGTAATTTTAGCAGTCAACTTACAAAGGGTAGACCGAAGATGGTATCTATTCAATATAGTGGTGGAATAAGTCAACATAATGTCGCTCCGATTACTATGGCTTTGGTGAAAGGATTCCTTACCCCTATATTAAAAGAATCGGTGAATTTTGTTAATGCTCGTTCACTGGCAGAGGCACGTGGCCTCAAGGTGAAAGAAACAAGATTATCATCAGAGGAGGAGTTTGTGAATTTGATTTCAGTCAGAATAGTTACTGATGAAGAAACGAGGCAGATCTGGGCTACTCTTTCTCCTAATCGCCAGCCGCGCATTGTAAAGATTGACGATTTTTATGTTGAGCTTTCTCCTCGTGGGAATCTCATTGTAATAAAGAATTGGGACAGGCCGGGAATCATCGGTAATCTGGGAACGCTGTTAGGTGAACATAATATTAATATTGCCGGGATGACCTTTGGGCGTAAAGAACCAGGTGGAGAGGCGATAAGTGTGTTGAATGTGGATAGCCCCATCTCTTCTGAATTACTGGAGAAGATAAAAAATATAGATAATATCCAATCGGTTAAACTGATTGAGTTAGGAGGCTAAGGTATGGATAAGCAGCCAAAAATATATATTATCGATGTCACTAACCGCGATGGAGTGCAGACATCGCGTATCTGTTTATCTAAATTACAAAAGACCATGATTAATCTTTATCTTAATGAGATGGGGATATTTCAATCAGAGTTTGGTTTTCCTATTACCCATCATGAGACTAATTATCTCAACGCAAATTTAGAGCTGGCAAAGATGGGAATTTTAACTCCCATACGTTTGGGGGGGTGGCTTCGGGCGACCGTAGAAGATGTTGAGATTGCCTTTAGTATGGTTAGCCAGATAAAGCATTTAAATCTTTCTATATCTACCTCAGAGCAGATGATCAGTCATAAATTTAAAGGTAAGCTTGATCACGATTCAGTAATTAAGGAGATGACAGAGGCAGTCAAGCGTGCCCGTAAATTGGGCGCGGAGACAGTGGGGGTGAATGCCGAGGATGCATCGCGGACAAATATGGATTATCTCATCAAATTCGCTCAAGCGGCAAAGCAAGCAGGAAGTGACCGTATTCGTTATTGCGATACATTGGGGTTTGATTCTCCATTTACAATTTATGAAAGAGTGAAATTATTAGCAAAAAGTGTAGGCTTACCAATTGAGATTCATTGTCATAATGATCTTGGTATGGTTGTAGCTAATTCTGTATCTGGGGCCAAGGGGGCAGTCGATGCAGGTTGCGATGCATATGTAAATACATGCATCAATGGAATGGGTGAACGGGCAGGCAATGCTGATTTAGTGGCTGTAATTTTGGCAATAAAGTATGCTAACGGTATAAGGGATAGATATATTCTGGATGAAAGGATAAATTTAAAGGTTGCTTGGAAGATAGCTAAATACGCATCGTATGCCTTCGGTGTCCCTATACCTATAAATCAACCAGGGGTAGGGGCAAATGCTTTTGCTCATGAGTCAGGTATTCATGCTGATGGAGCCTTGAAAGACCGGCGAAACTATGAGTTATATGATTTTGAGGAGTTGGGCAGAGGAGAGCCAGAGATAATTGAGACAGGTCGGAAGATTACCGCAGGAGAATATTCAGGAATTAAGGGGTTTAGGAATGTTTTCGAAAAATTAGAAATCGAATTTAAGAATGAAGCCGAGGCGATTAAAATCTTGGAATTGGTACGCTACGCCAACGTTCATAATCAAAAGCCGTTAGTTGATGATGAGCTTAAGTTTATTGCCAGATATCCAGATATCGCCAAGAAGATTTTTAAAATGAGTCCATGAAATTAACTTACCACACGTAACTCCTATATATGATAATCGAGGTATCGATATTATGTCTAATAATATAGTAATAGTTGGTACGCAGTGGGGTGACGAGGGCAAGGGTAAGGTGATAGATATTCTATCCCAGAGTAGCGACTATATTATTCGCTTTCAGGGAGGGAATAATGCTGGGCATACTGTAGTGGTAAATGGCAAGGAGTTCATTTTTCATCTTATCCCCTCTGGTATCCTGCATAAGGATAAAATTTGTCTGATTGGTAATGGTGTAGTTGTTGACCCAGGGATACTCCTTAGTGAGATAAGCCAGCTTAGAGATAGAGGTATCGAGGTAAAGGATAGATTAAAGATATCCCAGCTATGCCATATAATTTTTCCCTATCATAAAATATTGGATAAGTTACGCGAAAAGATTAGGACGCATAGAATTGGTACAACGGGTCGCGGGATAGGTCCATGTTATGCTGATAAGATTAATCGATGTGGCGTGAGGATAATTGATCTGATGCGTCCGGATGTATTCAGGGAAAAATTGAAAGATAATATTAGAGAGAAAAACGCTATTTTTAAAAAGGTGTATGGACATCCGGGATTTTCTTTTAAACGGATTTATAACGACTACTTAAGATATGCTGAGTTGCTTAGGCCTTTTGTGAGCAATGTATCTGAGTTGTTGAATACAGCAGTAGCTAATAACAAATCTCTTCTTTTTGAAGGGGCGCAGGGGGCCTTTCTGGATATTGATTTTGGTACATATCCATATGTGACCTCCTCTTCGACAATTGCCGGTGGGATTTGTTCGGGTAGTGGTATGGTGCCGTTTAGGATAAATAAGGTAGTCGGTGTAGCTAAAAGTTATACAACGCGCGTGGGGCAGGGCCCCTTTCCTACCGAATTCTCTCCTAAATTTAGCGATATTATTCGTAGGAAAGGAAATGAGTTTGGAGCGACTACCGGACGGCCTCGTCGTTGTGGTTGGTTTGATGCGGTGATGGTCGCGGAGGCTGTGAGATTAAATGGTATCTCAGAATTGGTAATTATGAAGCTCGACGTTTTGGATGACCTGAGAAAGATTAAGGTTTGTGTTGCATATAAATATAAAGGAAAGATATTTAGAAGATATCCATATGACCCAGAGGTTATCGCTAAAGGAACCTGTCTCTGGCGAGAGTTCGCCGGTTGGAGATATGCCACAGGAGGAGTACGCAGATACTCTGAGCTGCCCGGAAATGCTAAGGATTATATTAGGGCACTACAGGATTTGGTAAGGGCACATATTTTTATGGTTTCAGTAGGTTCAAGTCGTAACCAGATAGTCCGTATTCGCTGAATAAGCATAGGATAACCACTTTCTTTTTATTTCCGGATTCCTTTCATTTCATCCTGTTTTTATTAATAATTAAAGCATAAAAGTAAAGAGTTGGGTTATATACAATCGACAGGTATGCCTGTCTTAAGTGGGTAATTCTTTTTAAGAAACAGGTATGAACAATAATCCTTGACCCTTGACTTTTTATATGATATATACAATAGACATAAGGTAATATATACAGGATGTCGGCTTATTAGATAAAGGAGGTAGGAGATGAGAAGGGTAGTCTGTTATACGTTGGCGATTTGCGGGATAATAGCTTTTTCTGGATGCACCTTTGTTGTTCAAAAGGGCAGGCGTACCGATATTGAGAGAATCCAGAGATTGTCAAAACAACTGGATGAATTTAATAAGGCTAAGCAGATCCTGGAGGAAAGGCTTAGGCAGGAGATTGCTGATAAGCAAGTAAGTTTGGCAATGGCAGAGAAGGGCTTAGTGATTACTTTTGTTGCAGATGTTCTCTTCGATTCAGGTAAGGCCAAACTCAGACCAGAATTGTATCATACATTAGATAAGGTTGCCCAGATTTTGATTGAGAATGTGCCTCAACATGAGATAGGCATTGAAGGTCATACTGATAATGAACCAATCAAATATTCTGGCTGGAAGTCAAATTGGGAATTATCTACAGCGCGTGCGTTAAGCGTGCTTCATTATCTGATAGATAAGAAGGGAATTTCTCCTCATCGTATATCAGCAATAGGCTATGGTGAATATCGACCAGTTGCCTCTAATGATACCAAGGAAGGACGGAAGTTGAATCGCCGTGTCGAGATTGTTATTTTACCTAAGGTAACCAAGGTTAAAGGGTCATTAACGGAACCTGGAGAGTCTCGTAAGATCAAGGATTTTAAGTCGCCCAGAGGCATGAAATAGGTATTTTCAAACACCCCATCTCTTTCGCTTTAGTTTTTAAAATTTTACTTGGTGGATAAGACAGTCTTCCTGCGCAAAAATAAAGATAGTTATAAATCTAAGGGATATATGGTGGTATGAAAGGAAGAGATAAATTAATTTCATTTATAGTTTTAATAATAATTATTTTATGTATCACGACAGTCAATTTTTACCGAGAGGCATCAAAACAGAGAGAACTCCTTAATCAACAGAGAGCAGCATATATGGAGTTAGAGGAGGAGATGTTGAAATTATCCAGTAAGAATGCAGATTTAGAGCAAGAAATAATTGAATTAAAAGATACACTCAATCAAGAGAAGGCTAATTGTAAGGTAAACTACGATGCGCTCCAACAAAAACTTTTAGATTTAAAAGAGAAGCTCAAGGCAGTAACGATGTTCGAGGGAGGCTTACAAGAGGAATAATTTCTTGAAATATGCAGAGTAACAATGTTGACAAAAATTTATAGAAGAGTTAAGAGCAAGGTTCGACGCGGGAATTAGATAATAATGGTTTAATGTAAAGAGAGGTGCTAACTATGTTGGTGATGCGGAGGTGATAAGATGAGACGCATTGTGCGCAGACTCAGAGAGGCTTTTAGAAAGGTAGTTGCTAGACGTAGAAAGAAAACGCATGCCAAGGTGAGCAGGATTTATAGTGCTGCCAAAACCAAACCAAAAGTGATGATGAGAAAATCGGTGGAGGTTAACGTAAACGAGTCTAAATTTTATATTCCTCCGCGGGTAGAAGAGATAAAACAGCCACAGCCTGATTATTGCGAATTACCTTCTGGTTATGGCCAGGATAGGATTGTTCTTCAGGTCCGGGATCCTTGGTGGATCCATGCTTATTGGGAGATTACCGAGCCGACTTGGAGGGAGTTAAGGCAGAGATTCCCTAAGGAGTTTTCTCGTGGTTTTAAGAAGATACTGCGGGTATATGATATCAGTAATATAATATTTACCGGTGGTAATGCCAACCGTTTTTTTGATATTGAGATCTCTGCGGAGGCTAATAACTGGTATATTGATACTCAGGAGCCCGGACGCTCCTGGTGTGTAGATTTAGGTTTATTGTTTGAGGATGGTAGATTTGTTACTATTGTGCGATCTAATACCGTAGCTACTCCTCCGGCAGGGCCATCTTGGATTACAGATGAAGAATGGATGATTCCTCAGGATATATTTACTAGACTTTACGGAATGGGTGTGGGGATGGGCAGCTCTCCATTGAAGTTAAGAGAATTGTGGTTGGAGAGATTAAGGAATGAATTTGGTTCTGGCGCTGTATCCTCTCTAGCTAGCCCAGTGATAAAGAAAGAAAGACTAAAAGATTTTCAATTAGTGGTTAATACAGAGTTAATTATCTATGGACAGACTGAACCTCAGGCTAGGCTTACTGTTGGTGGGCAACCAATAGAACTCAGGCCAGACGGAAGTTTTAGTTTGCGTTTTTTCCTTCCTGATGGAAAGCAAGTCATACCAGTTGTAGCCGTCTCCTCTGATGGAGAGCAGGCAAAAAGCATTACTCCTATCATTCACAAGGAAACCAAATAAGTGCATCGGCTTATACCCATCCTTCTTTTATTGGTATGGGATGATGGGGCAAGGGCCTTATGTTGATATATATTATAACTTGAAGGAATAAAGATGAATAAGGGTTATTTATGTTTAGTCTTGCATGGCCATCTTCCTTTTGTGCGTCATCCTGAATATGAGGATTTTCTTGAGGAGGATTGGCTATATGAGGCAATAACCGAAACATATATTCCGTTGATTTCAGTATTTGAAGGACTACTGAAAGATAAGATAGATTTTCGTATAACATTTTCTTTAAGCCCCACTCTCTTGTGTATGCTATCTGATAGTCTACTCCAGGGCAGATATATGAAACATATCGATAAACTTATTGAACTGGGTAGGAGGGAGATAGAGCGTACACGGTGGCAACCAGAGTTTAATCGGCTTGCCCATATGTATCTTGAGCGTTTTTTAAATGCACGAGCGGTCTTTGAGAAATATAATAAGAATTTAGTCAATGCCTTCAAAGAGTTTCAGGGTACAGGAAAACTAGAAATAATTACCTGTGGTGCAACCCACGGATTTTTCCCTTTAATGGATATAGTTAAGCCGTCGGTCCGTGCACAGATTAAGGTAGGTCTCCAGTATTACAGAAGTGTCTTTGGGCAAGAGACAAAGGGTATATGGTTGCCCGAATGTGGATTTAATCCAGGAGACGATGAGTTACTTAAAGAAGCAGGCATTAAGTATTTTTTTGTTGATGCACATGGTATTTTGCATGGGACACCGCGTCCTAAATACGGAGTGTTCGCTCCAGTCTATTGTAAATCCGGCGTTGCCTGTTTTGGGAGAGATTTAGAGTCTTCAAAACAGGTCTGGTCTTCTATTGAAGGATATCCCGGTGACTATTATTATCGCGAATTCTATCGCGATATCGGCTTTGATTTAGACTATGAATATATGAGGCCATACATTCATCCAGATGGGCATCGCATAAACACAGGTATAAAATATTATCGTATTACTGGACCGACGCACAATAAACAACCCTATCTTCCAGAGAGGGCTCGTCAGAAGGCTGCTGAGCATGCGGGTAATTTTATGT
>JAOZPD010000019.1 GCA_029932935.1 Candidatus Omnitrophota bacterium
TCGTTCTTTCTGGGAGTAGATTTTACGCCCTACCCAAGCGTCCGTGGCTTTCCGCCCCTCAATTACTTGAGGTTTGGCTTTATCGAGAAGTGGTGATAAATACTTTTTTAAAGTCTTTAGAAAGAGCCTAAAAAAAATTCTTTACCTATTTAAAATATATCCTATATTCTCCCTATTATCAAGATTAAAAAACTAACTTTTGTATCTGTTAACTCATTATATCCTTATATAGAACAATGAGTTAGGGACTCTACATTCTTATTAAAATATAATCGTTTAAATTACTACCACAAATTCACCGTGCTGCTTCTTCTCATTAAATAATTCTATAATCTCACTTACTCTTAATCTTATTACCTCTTCAAATTTCTTGGTTAACTCTCTTGCCACTGCCAACTCTATATTCCCAAATATATCCTGTATATCTCTAAGAGTGGCCAAAATACGGTGGGTAGACTCATAAAAAATCACCGTATAGTCTAATTTTCTAAGCTCTTGCAACCGCCTACGTCTGGCCATTGCCTTATTAGGCAAGAATCCCTCAAAGACAAAACGGTGCATAGGCTTCCCAGAAAGCACTAAAGCCACAATTAAAGCGCTTGGCCCAGGAATAGCAGTAATCGGGATATGGTTCTTAATTGCCAGATTAATCAGATAATAACCAGGATCTAAAAGCCCAGGAGTGCCAGCATCAGTAATAAGTGCAATATCTACCTTATTCTGTAATTTCTTTAGAAGATACGCCCCCTTCGTAAATCTATTATACTGATAATAACTAGTAGTTGGTGTAGTTATACCATAATATTTTAATAAAATCTGGCTATGTCGTGTATCCTCACAGGCGATCAAATCTACGCTCCTTAGAACCTCGATTGCCCGTAAGGTCATATCTTTTAAATTGCCTATGGGAGTAGCTACAACATAAAGCATTATTCTACAGTAACAGATTTTGCCAGATTGCGCGGTTGGTCCACATCACAACCTCGTTTAACCGCAATAAAATAAGCCAATAATTGTAAGGGCAGGATAACCAGTAAGGGAGAAAATACCTCTTCTATTACGGGAATATAGATTACCTCTGAGGAAAGATGTGCTATCTTCCGATCATTCTCACTGGCAACAATAATCATTCTCCCGCAGCGAGCACATATTTCCTGCATATTAGAGAACATCTTTTCATAAGTCTTTGATTGAGGACAAATACAAACAACTGCACGATATTCATCGATAAGAGCGATTGGTCCGTGCTTCATCTCTCCGGCAGCATATCCCTCAGCGGGTATATAAGAAACCTCCTTCAATTTCAACGCACCCTCTAAGGCTGAGGGATAGTTAATATTGCGTCCCAAAAATAAAAACGAACCAAAATGAGAATGCCTGTGGGCTAAGCGACGAATTATTTTCTGTTTTATTAGAATCCGTCTCTGAAAAGGTGGTATCTTCTTTAATTCACTCAGGTATCTTGATATCTTCTGGGAGGAGACTCTACGGTGGAGCCTAGCAAGATAAAAGGCCAATAGATATAAGGTTGTCAATTGAGCAGTATACGCCTTGGTTGAGGCAACACTGATCTCCGGACCAGCATGTGTATATATTATAGCGTTGCATTCGCGTGTTAAAGTGGAGCCTAACACATTACAGATTCCTAATGATTTAGCCCCCATATCTTTTGCACGACGTAACGCAGCTAATGTATCTGCTGTTTCCCCGGATTGACTTATAGCAATTACCAGGGTATGTTTATTCAAAAGAATGCGGCGATAACGAAACTCACTAGATAAATCAACAGCCACAGGAATACCTGTTAGCTCCTCTAATATATATTTCCCAATTAATCCAGCATGATAAGCTGTCCCACAGGCAATAATTACTATATCTTTAACTCTAGCTAATTCTTTCTGCTGCACAGCACCTAGTTCTTCAAAATACACCCCCCTATCATTAAGCCGGTATTTAAGAATAGCCTCTAATATAGCTGGCTGCTCATTTATCTCCTTAAGCATAAAATGCGTAAAGCCGCCTTTCTGTGCCAATTTAGCATCCCAATTGATTACAACGGGTTTACGTCGAACTTCTCGGGCAGAAAAGTCATGAATCTTTATCTTATCCTTGCTAAGCACAACCATCTCTCTCTCTTCTAAGAAAACTATCTCTCTGGTATAAGTTAATACAGCGGGTATGTCAGAGGCCAAGAAATTTTCATTTTTCCCCAAACCGATAATCAACGGGCTTCCGCAACGAGCCCCCACAAGCTTAAATGGCTCTCTCTTGGACAATACCCCAATAGCAAACGAACCAGAGAGTAATTTTATTGCCTTCTGTACTGCTTCCTCAAGGGATACCCTCCTATAAAACTTCTCAATTAAATGAGGGATTATCTCGGTATCAGTCTGGCTCTTAAATACATGCCCCTCTTTGATCAATTGTTGTCTAAGTTCAGCGTAATTCTCGATAATACCATTATGAACAACTGCAATTTCATCTTTACAATCTAAATGAGGGTGGGCATTAACTCGATTAGGCGCACCGTGTGTTGCCCACCTAACATGACCCAATGCAAGATTACCACCAAGGGGCTGCTTTTTTAAGATCTGTTCCAAATCTCTCACTTTACCCGGGAGCTTTCTCACTAATAACTCCCCTTTCATATCTACAAAAACACATAAACCCGCAGAGTCGTATCCGCGATACTCCAAAAACTTAAGGCCACTTAATAGTATCTCCTGCGCATCTCTAAAACCAATATATCCGATTATCCCGCACATTTCTCTATGGTTATTTTGTTAATTTTCTTATCTGATATCCCACATCCTTAGCTAGTGTCTCTCGAACACGAACTGGTGGTAAAACGGCAAAATAATGAGCAATAACCGCATGAGCCACCTCATAAGCGAAACTCTCAGGCTGAATGTATTGTACATTAATATATATAGAATTTGTCTTATGTAAATAAAAGGCCGGTGCCTTTAAGCTTTTCCCTGCCAGTAATTCACGATATATCCTGTTAAGTTCTCTTTGATTCTGGCAGATTTTTATATTTACTTTGAATTTATAAAGATACATATGCAATACATCGCACGCCTCCAAAAAAATTGCATCAAAAAGTGCTCCGAGCATAATCTGGGGTTGCTGCTTCATATATGAAGCTTCTTTTATCAATAGATATTCGGAACGGATATCCAAGCGGCGGATTAATTGTAGTAAATTGATCTCTTTTGTGGAATAAATATTAAAATATTTACTTTGGGCAACCTTATTGAAACCTATTGGTTGAGCAAAACAAACTGTACCAAACGAGATTAAAATAACAGACAAAAGAATTATTCTTTTCATCAAAGTGCTCCTGAGGGGATATTTTTAAATTTTAAAATAATCCAGATTTCTATCTATATCATTGATTATATTATTAAACTTTTCTATATCCTGGCTGGGACGGGAAAGTAATTCCTTCTCCAATAGAAGATCCCAATTATCCTTAAAGTTACGCCAATTATTTTTTAGATCGCTAATTCTATCCCTTAACCCCTTAATCATAGAAGCCATACTATTAGCAACGTCTTGTAGTTGGTCATCTCTTCGCAGGATAAAATCACAGGTTAAATCCCCCCCCTCAACGGTGCCCAGTTCCTTTTTTAGACGATACAAAGGGCCAGCGATACTATGCGAGATAAACATAGTCAATATTATCGTACCAATGGCCACTATAATGCTGACCACAATGATGGTCTGTATTAAAAGGGGCAGGAGGAAATCGGCTGTGGATTTAACCAGGGCGCGACTATGCTCAAAAACCACCGTTGTTGATCTCTGGCTTAAAGAATAAACTAATACCCCGGTAAGCAAAGAACCCACTATTATCAGGGCACAGAATTTGAGAATAAAGCTCGTTTGGAATTTTCTCTCGATAAAATAAACCTGGCGTAATTTTTCCTTCCTAACCATATCAATCCTCCTTTAATAATAATCAGGCTTACAATAAACTTATTGTATTCCCAATAACTCTTTATCCACCTCAAGCCTCGCCTTGCGGCGCAGATCTCGCAACCAGGCATTAAAGGCTTCTGTTTGTTTCTCTCTTAAAACTAACCATTTGATATGATCATAGAGCTCCTCAAGTGGGCTATTAACTAACCCCCTCTTAACCATTTCATTATATCGCGACAGAATATCATCCTCTTGCACAGAAACCCTACCAGCGAATTCGTTGGATTTCCGGTCAATAATATACTTCAAAAGCGTCTTCTCCCAGAAGCGCTCAATTTCTTTTAGAAACCCTTTATCTTTATCCAGGCCCATTCGCTCTGCCTCTTGAAGGAGAAGCTTCCGACTGATTAGATCCTCCAAGAACTGCTCTCTCCCATTCTTTTCACCTGCTGAATAACTGGAATCCTGAAATTCATCTTCGAATTCCCCTGCCGTCATCACAAATTCATTAATACGTATGGCTATATCCCTATCTCTTATTCTCTCGCGCGCGCAACCAACTATTATAAAAAACAAGCTAATGATAATTAACCAGGATACAATATTATTATTTTTCATTGCCCACTCCTTTCAATTAATATATAAGAATTTATATCCCTCATCTTTTTAAAAACGATGCCAAAATCAACATACTAAACTCCTCTGGATTTTTTAAGGCAAATTATAAAATAAAACGACCCCAACGGGATTTGAACCCGTGCCGAGAGCTTGAAAAGCTCTTGTCCTGAACCGGGCTAGACGATGGGGTCAAATCTATTAATCCTCTTTTGCTACAACCTTAGCAAGAGAACTCACTCTGTCATTATTATCTAAACTGATTAAACGTACTCCCTGAGTATTCCGTCCACTCTGACGAATATCCTTCACCGAACAACGTACGATCATACCTTTCTGAGTAACCGTCATCACCTCATCCTCATTATTAACCGAGGCAATACCAACAACCTCTCCATTGCGCGAGGTAGTCTTTATATTAATAATACCCTTGCCCCCTCGTGATTGCAGACGATATTCAGAGAAGGTGGTTCGTTTGGCAAATCCAGCGGTAGTAACCGTAAGAAGCGTTGTTTCCATCTTATCTGCCCCTGGAGGTAAAACCTCCATCCCAACAATCTCATCCTTTTGGGCTAATTTGATTCCACGCACCCCCCGTGCAGTTCTGCCCATCTCTCGAATCTCTCGCTCCTTAAAAAATACCGATCTCCCCTTACGAGTAGCCAGAAGTATACGCTGCTTTCCATCAGTCAAACCAGCCTCTACTAAATAATCCTCCTTGCCTAAATTAATTGCCACGATCCCTGCTCGCCTGGGATTACTAAAGGAGGATAACTTTGTCTTCTTAACAAAACCCTGCTTAGTACACATTAGTAAAAACCGGTCTTCACTAAATTCCTTAACCGCCACTACCGAACTAATCTGCTCGCCTTGACTTAAGGCGAGGAGATTTACTACCGCTCTTCCTTTTGCAGCACGAGACGCCTCAGGTATCTCGTATACCTTCAACCAATACACCTTGCCCTTATTGGTAAAGATTAGAAGATAATCCTTGCTAGAGGCAACAAATAAATGCTTTACAAAATCCTCCTCTCTTGTCTCCATAGCCGTAACACCGCGACCACCCCTGCGCTGTTTACGATAACTACTAACGGAAAGACGCTTAATATAGCCCAGATGGGATATGGTTATAACCATATCCTCTTCAACAATTAAATCCTCTAATTCTATCTCTTCCAACTCAGCAACAATCTGTGATCTTCTCTCATCGGCATATCTCTTCTTTAACTCCCGGCATTCCTCTTTAATAATGGCCTCTATCTTTTTTTCGGAGGCAAGAATAGATTTCAGTACTTCTATCTTCTTAATCAGGTCCAAATACTCCGCCTCTATCTTACTGCGCTCCAGGGCCGTTAATCTCTGTAACTGCATCTCTAAGATTGCTTGAGCCTGAATATCAGTGAGGTCGAAATCCTTAATTAATCTCTGTTTTGCCTCCTGTGTATTCTTGGAGGTCCTGATTGCCTTGATAATCCGGTCTATATACTTTAAGGCGATCTTCAATCCCTCTAGAATATGGGCACGCCTCTCGGCTCTATCCAGATCAAATTGTGTACGTCGACGAATAATCTCCTTACGATGGTTAATAAATAGTGAGAGTAGTTGTTTTAAATTCAGTATCCTAGGCCTACCATCAACTAATGCTAAATTGATAATACCGAATGTAACCTCCAGTTGGGTATGTTTAAATAACTGATTTAGCACTATCTGCGGCTCAATATCTCGCTTTAATTGAACAATGATACGTATTCCATCTTTATCGGATTCATCGCGGATATCTGTTATACCTTCAACCTTCTTCTCTTCTACTAAAGAGGCAATAGATTCAATCAGATTAGCCTTATTAACCTGATAGGGAATCTCGGTAATCACTATCAAATTCTTGCCCTGCCTTTGGTGTTCAATAGAAGCAACGGCCCTCAAAATTAACTTACCCCTGCCTGTCTCATATGCCTGTTTAATGCCTCCGCGACCACAAATGAGTCCTCCTGTAGGAAAATCGGGACCACGGATATAGCGCATTAACTCTTTAATGGTGGCTTCGGGTTTGTCGATAAGATAAATTATTGCCTCTATGGTCTCTCCTAAATTATGTGGTGGCATATTAGTAGCCATCCCTACAGCAATACCCGAAGACCCATTAACCAGAAGATTAGGGAATTTAGCCGGCAAGACCCAGGGTTCAGAGCGGGAGTTATCAAAATTAGGTACAAATCTTACTGTATCTTTATCAATATCTAGGAGCATCTCTTCGGCAATTGTGTTTAATCGTGCTTCTGTATAGCGATAAGCCGCAGCGGGATCTCCATCGATAGAACCAAAGTTACCCTGGCTATCAATTAAAAGATAGCGCATATTCCAATCCTGTGCCAACCGCACCAGGGCATCATATACAGCTAAGTCACCGTGAGGATGATAACGACCAATAACATTACCCACCACGGTTGCACTTTTACGAAACGGGCGATTATGTACCAATCCGTCTTCATACATCGCATACAATATCCGTCTATGGACCGGCTTCAACCCATCTTTAACATCGGGCAAGGCCCGTCCTACAATTACGCTCATAGCGTAATTTAAATAGGAATCCTTTACCTCCTCCTCAATATCTCTTGGGATTATCTTTTCATTCTGAGTATACACTTATCTTAACCTCCCAATAATATTATATCCATTATCTTAAACATCTAAATTTTTAACCTGATGAGCAAAGTTCTCTATAAATTCCTTCCGCGGCTTAACCTCATCCCCCATTAAAATCGCAAAAGTCTTATCTGCCTCTACGGCATCCTCAACATTAACCTTGATAAGCGTGCGCCTAGCAGGATCCATTGTAGTTTCCCAGAGTTGTTCTGGATTCATCTCTCCTAATCCCTTATATCTCTGTATTGTCATCCCCCGCCGCGCCTCTTGGAGAACAAAATTCAGCACCTCTCTTAGAGATTTGAAAATATGCTTATCTATCTTAAATCTGTGGCTTTCTTCTGAGTAATAACTCTCCAGATTTAATCCCAGCTTAGATAAATCCTTCTCAATCTCTTCAATTTCAATTGACTCAAATAATTCTATAATCTCTGGCTCATTATCCTTATCAAAAGCGGAATTGAGTTTTGCTAATTCCCGCTCTGAATAAATAAAATGGGTTTTTTGTTCCACTTTTACCTGATAAATCGGCAATTTTTTGGTCTTGTTATGTTTAGATTTGAGATATTTTATGAAATCCACTCCCTTTTTCTCAATAATATGTTTAATCTTCTCCAGGGAAACCAAGAGATTTAAAATCTCCCTGAATTGTTTTGCCGTATAGGCAGTTTTATTCTTAGATTTCATTAAGGTTAAATCCTGACATCCAATATCCAGCAGCAACTCATCCATTTCTTCTTCGGTTTGAATATACTCCTGTCGATTCCCTCGTTTTATACGAAAAAGAGGGGCCTGTGCAATATAGACATGTCCATCCTCTATTAATTTAGGCATCTGACGATATAATAATGTAAGCAATAATGTCCTAATATGCGAACCGTCTATATCTGAATCGGCCATAATAATTACTTTATCATATCTTAATTTACTTATATCGAATTCCTCGCTAATTCCTGTTCCGAGTGCAGTAATAATTGTACGTATCTCTTCGTTGCTTAATACCTTATCAAGGCGTGCCTTCTCTACATTTAATATCTTGCCCTTAATTGGTAGGATTGCCTGGAAACGACGGTCGCGCCCCATTTTTGCAGAGCCCCCGGCAGAATCTCCCTCCACAATATATAACTCACATATGGTTGGATCTTCCTCTGAACAATCTGCTAACTTCCCGGGTAAAGAAGCACCATCCAGGGCTCCTTTGCGACGGGTCAGCTCGCGTGCCTTCCTAGCTGCTTCACGTGCACGACAGGAAAGAATTACCTTTTCGGTGATTTTGTTTGCCACTGTGGGATTCTGCTCAAAATAACCAGTCAGGGCATCAAAACAAGTAGAGGTCACCACGCCCTCAATCTCGGAATTCCCCAGTTTAGACTTTGTCTGCCCTTCAAATTGTGGATTGGGTAACTGCACACTGATAACCGCGGTCAAACCCTCACGCACATCTTCTCCAGAGATACTTAACTGCCCTTCTTTAATAAGATTTTTGTTTTTAGCATATTGATTGATTGCCCTGGTTAATGCTGATTTAAAACCAGAAAGATGTGTCCCCCCCTCAATAGTATTAATATTATTGGCGAAAGAAAAGATGGTCTCAGAATATCCTTCATTATATTGTAAAGCAACTTCTAATATAAGAGTGTCCTTGGTTTTCTCAAAATAGATAACCTTATGGTGGAGGGGGTGTTTATTTTTATTGAGATACTCCACAAAGGATATTATCCCGCCCTTAAACTCAAATACCGCCTCCTTTTCGCTTCTCTCGTCTTTCAGGGTAATCTTTAATCCCTTATTCAGAAAGGCCAATTCTCTAAGTCGTTGAGAGAGTACATCAAAGGAAAAATTTATTGATTTAAAAATTGTGGGGTCTGGCTTAAAACTAACCTTAGTTCCTGTAGTATTAGTCTTGCCTATACTGGTCAATTTAGAGGCAGTCTTTCCCTTTTTATATCTCTGATGATAAATCTTACCATCTCTTTTGATCTCAACCTCCAACCACTCAGAGAGGGCATTAACTACACTTACCCCCACCCCATGTAACCCGCCAGCTACCTTATATACCCGATGGTCAAATTTACCCCCTGCATGCAATGTGGTTAAAACTACCTCTACGGCTGGTTTCTTCTCAGTTTTATGTATACCCACCGGAATACCGCGACCATTATCGATAACGCTAATGCTATTATCCAGATGGACAACCACATCTATCTTGGTGCAAAAACCAGCAAGTTTTTCGTCCACGCTATTATCTACAACCTCATAAACCAAATGATGCAAACCGCGCGTTGCGGTATCTCCAATATACATCGCGGGTCGCATTCTAACCGCCGCAATACCCTCTAATACTTGAATGGTTGTAGCATCGTATGTTTTATCCTTCTGCTGAGCAGAATTCATCTTACGATTATTTTTGCGTATAGTTTTACGTCTCATTGCTCCCTCTTAATTGACATCCAACCTAAAAACAATGCTTACAATTTCCTTATTAGATCCTAATATCTGATTGAGAGATTTTAATAATTGTCTTTTTTTAAGATTCAGCAAATATAACCACACAGAAGAATCTACACCCAGAGTAATAACACCGTTCTTCTTTAAAGAATGATAGGTAATATGTCTCTGTTCCTTTTTAGTTAAAATTCTTCTTAAGCCATCCATAATCATTTTATCTTTATATAAACACCCTCTTTGGCTCCAATCTCTTAAGACTCTTTCTGTTGTGCAACGAATGTGTTCCATAGTCTTCACATTAATCTCATAGGCAGGATAATATAAATATATCCATCACTGCGAATAACCCCTGGTTTCTCGCTATCAATAACCTCAAACTCTACCATTTCATCCTTGAGGGTCTTTAAAACATCTATAAGATAAACAGGATTAAAACCGATAACCATATCTTTACCCGTGTATTCGCAAGTTAATTCCTCGTAGGATTCTCCCATATTGGGTGTAGACTTCGTAATTACCACCTTATTTTTGAAAACCTCCAGTTTAATAGCCTGATAATCATGTGTTGCTAACAACGAGGCCCTTTTAATTGCCAATAGGAATCGTTCTCTATGAATTCTGATTTTAGAGTGTGCGGGTGGCGGTATAACCTGTTTATAATCGGGGAATTCCCCCTCAATTAACCGAGAAACAATCTGGGTTTTACCTAGATCAAATAAAACCTGATTGTTTCCTACCCCTAAAAATACCTCGCCATTTTCAGTTAAATTACGATTTAATTCTTGAATGGTCTTTATAGAAATTATAATCTCTATAGATTTATTGATCTCCTGAGAGAGTTTCTTTTGATAAAACGCTAGTCTTTTGCCATCAGTAGCCACTAAATGTATAACACCCTTATTAATTTGACAGAGAATACCATTAAGAATATAACGTGTTTCATCGTAGGATACAGCAAAAGAGACTAAAGATAACATCTCCTTTAATTCATCTTGATTTAATTGAATTACCTCTTGATTGGTTATTTTAGAAATCTTAGGAAATTCTTCATATGGTAGCCCCATAAGCTTGAATTGACATTGTTGATTTTCGATTACTGTAAGATTGTTCTTTTTAGTATATATATTTATTGTTTTTTCAGGAAATTCCCTGATAATATCACCAAATTTTTTGGCAGGTAAAATTACATTGCCTGGTTCTTCAATAATGGCTGTTACTTTATGTGTTATACCGATATCTAAATCTGTTGTGGTGAGATAAATCTCAGAACCGCGTGTCTCAACCAATACATATGATAGTATAGGTAGATTGGTTCGTTGACTAATTATATTTTGTACTGTTTGGATACCCTTGATTAAATTTTCTTTATCAACAATTAATTTCATCACTCCTCCGATTATTATTAATTACTATTCTAAAATACTTTAGTATTAGAAATAGTAATTAATATATCTTATTTTAATAAAAGTAAAACATATTGATAATGTAATAGTTACAAATATAGAATATTGTTAATAACCAGTGAGTTTATTATTTAATATTCTGAGTAATTTTGTTAATTCTTTGTTTTAGGTTAATATCGTTTTGGATACATGATTTTATTTTGTTATAAGCATATAATACTGTAGTATGATCTTTGCCACCAAAATGTTTAGCGATCTCTGGTAGGGAGGCATCTGTTAATTGTCGGCTAAGATACATGGCTATCTGTCTGGGTAAAACAATATTCTTACTACGTCGCTTAGTTGTTAATTCTGTTATGGTTATACCAAATTCATTTGCAACACACTCTTGAATTTTTTTAAAATTAACTGGTTTTTGATTTTGCTGGATACAATCTTTTAAAACCTCTTTGGTTAAATCTATATTGATTAATTTTTCTTCTAAAAGTGAACGGGCTACCACCCTAATTAAAGCCCCTTCGAGCTCTCTGATATTTGTTTTGATAATTTGAGCGATAAAAAATATAACCTCATTGGGGATATTGAGTGGTTCTTTTTCTATTTTTTTCTTTAATATCGCTACTCTAGTCTCAAAATCCGGGGGTTGGATGTCGGTAATTAATCCCCAACTAAAACGAGAAACCAAGCGAGCCTCTAATTTTGTAATCTCACGAGGGGAGCGATCCGAAGAAATGATAATCTGTTTATGAGCATCATAAAGAGTATTGAAGGTATGAAAGAATTCCTCTTGGGTGGATTCTTTACCCGCTATAAAATGGATATCATCAATAACCAATATATCCATATTGCGATATTTTTGACGGAATGCAGGGGTAGAATGATGCTGAATGGCATTAATAAGTTCATTAGTAAACCTTTCAGAGGGGATATAACATATATTAACTGTTCTATTTTTATTGCGAATATAATGACAGATTGCTTGCATGAGATGAGTTTTACCCAATCCCACATCTCCATAAATAAAGAGTGGGTTATAAGCCTTGGCAGGAGCCTCAGCTACTGCCATAGAGGCTGCGTAAGCAAAGCGATTACATGGACCGACCACAAAATTATCGAAAGTAAAACGAGGATTAAGAATAAAGTGATTTCCCTGTTCCTGTAATAAATAATTTTGAAGGTTCTTAATTTTAACCTCAGACATTACCATGGATTGTCCTTTAGAAACTATCTTTATATCGACGCTTGTCTTCTTATCTGGTGAGGTTTCTCTTAATACATTACGTATTACGGAGAGATAATTTTTTAACACCCAATCTTTAAAAAATGGATCAGGTGCCTCTAAGATAAACCTGCCTTCTTGTTGAGAATCATTTTCTCGCAAGGTCAGTGGCGAAATCCATGTTTCAAAGACCGTTTCTCCTAGAATAGCTTTTAATTTGGGGATTGACTCCTTCCAGACCTTAAGCAATAATTCTTTCTTCACAGTTTTCACAATTTATCCACAGGCAGACTCTATAACTATCCACATGTACTCAACACCGTATCATTCCTAAATTAGACTTTCTTATAACTATATTGATAACCAATAAGGAGTTTATCAGTAAAATCAAATTATAACAAAAGCCCAAAGAATTGCAAGAGCTGTTAGCAAAATCAATATGCTATCACTAAAAATATTTTTTATCCGAAGAGCCTTTCTCAAATTTATATCGCGATTTATTATAGCATTATTCTTTAATAGGGCAAGCAAAAATCCATACGATATATCCTTGAGTAGCCGGAGATAGTAAATTAATATAAAAATAATCACCATCCAATTTTTCTTGACGGGGTAATCTTTTATGTTATAATTTCTAACAATAATAAAATAGAGGCTAACATGAAGAAGCATTTAAAAACACCTACAAATATCAAAGGAAAGCGTACGCATGGATTCCGTCGCAGAATGTCTTCTTCTGGGGGGAAAAAGGTATTAAGACGCAGACGCCAGAAGGGAAGAAAGAGGGTTTGTATTTAAGGGCATTGAGACTGTTTTGTATTAATCTTTTAAATTTTTATCAGGTATACATTAGGAATAACCTGCCTTTTTCTTGCCGGTTTTATCCGAGCTGTTCAGAATACGCTAAGCAAGCGATTGAGAAATATGGTGTACCCCGGGGGATTCTTATTGCTACATTCCGATTATTAAAATGCCATCCCTTCTCCGGTAAACAAGGATATGATCCCTTATTTTAAAGACTATGAATAAACGCCTTCTTATTGCAATAGCACTCTCGTTTTTAATTATTTTATCTTGGTCAAAGTGGATGCAAAGGTTCTATCCTATTGGAAATAAAGAGGTTACAGAGCCAAACACGCAGCCTCTTCAGATAGATGTTATGCCTGAAGTGACAAGAGAGGAATCTCTGGTTAGTACATTCGCCCATAATCGAGAATTAATCTTTGATGTCTCCCAGGGTTGTCTTAAGAGGGTGATTTTCTCTCAATTTGGCGATTATGTCTTTGATCTGAAACAGGGTTTTTATTTAAATAATCCAGATTTAATATTTACCCAAGAGAAATTAGATGAGAGAGAGGCTATCTTTTCCTATCAAGATGAGCAAAAACGAATTACTAAACATTTTGATTATTCAGACCAAAATTTTGTTATTAAGTTAGGTATTGATATTGAAAATGTATCTGAGCAGCCTATTTCATTCTCTGATGATTTAATCTTAGGAATAATAGAGCTTAATTCTCGTCAGTTAGATAGTCGTTTTAAAGAGGCTTTCTTGCAAGAGCCAGATAGAATTCTACGGTTAAATCCGGCAAGAAGAATTAAAATTTACGATAAAGGGAAATTCTTCGGCTTACGTGATCGCTATTTTTGTGTTATACTTATACCCCTTTCTTATCCTGAGCGATTTCAATTAGTGCGACTGACTCGTACAAGTGTACAGATGAATCTATCCCGGGAAATAATAAAGCTTTTGCCCGGTCAAATTTTGAGTTTGCAATATAAAGTTTATCTTGGACCGCAGGAAGCAAATTTATTAAGATTATTCGATAGAGACGCGGAGGGGATTATCTATTATGGTATCTTTGACCCGATTGCTAAATTATTACTTAATCTACTTCGCTTTTTCTTTCGTATAATTAGAAATTGGGGCGGCGCGACAATTCTTTTGAGTGTTTTTATATTTATAATTCTTTTCCCTTTATCCTTAAAGCAAATGCGCTCAGTAAAAGAGATGCAGCATTTACAACCAAAGATTGAAGAGTTACGACGACTCTATAAAGATAATCCCCAAAGATTAAATAAAGAAACATTAGAACTGTATCGTAAAAATAAAATTAATCCCCTGGGAGGATGTTTACCTATGATATTACAGATCCCCATATTTTTTTCTTTATATCAGGCACTTATGCGTTCTATAGAATTAAAGGGTGCGAATTTCTTGTGGATAAAGGACTTATCTCAGCCAGATAGACTAATAATAAATCCAGAGGTAAATATTTTGCCAATCTTAATGGCAATAACTATGTTTTTCCAACAAAGATTTTCTTTAGCATCTTCTCCTGGGGCCTCAAGTGAGCAGCAGCGCTTAATGAGCTTGTTATTTCCGGCGTTATTTGGTATTATTTTCTATCGTATGCCCTCTGGATTAGTGTTATATTGGTTTATTAACAGTTTATTGATGTTTATCTATCAAACAAGGATAAAATTTATTCATGAATCAGAAAAGCATTGAGATTGAAGGTAAAACAGTTGAGGCAGCAATTAAGACCGCCTTAAAAAAATTAAATTTACCTCGTAGTCAGGTTGAAATTGAGATATTATCTGAGGGCGAAAAGGGATTATTTGGTATGTCTGGAGTAAAGCCGGCAAAGGTACGAGTTAGCTTAAGAGGTTCCTTGAGGAACATAAATGGGAAAAATAATTGCAATTTGCAATCAAAAGGGCGGCACAGGTAAGACTACCACAGCAATTAATCTTTGTGCCTATTTAGCTTTAGCAAATAAGAAGATTTTATTGATTGATTTAGATCCCCAAGCCAATGCCACTAGTGGATTAGGCATTGATAAATATGCAATTAAGACAAGCACTTACGATCTCCTTTTGGAAGAGAAAGCAATTGAAGAGATAATTCTATCTACAGAGATAAATAATCTTAAAATTATTCCTGCCAATCTCGACCTTACCGGCGCAGAAGTGGAATTGGTAGGCATACTCGGGCGAGAGCATCGATTAAAAAAGGCCCTAAATATTTATAAACAGAATTATGATTATATATTTATAGATTCTCCTCCTTCCTTGGGACTTTTAACTGTGAATGCTTTATGCGCAGCTGATACAGTATTAATTCCAGTTCAGTGCGAATATTATGCCTTAGAGGGCTTAACTCAATTAATTAATACTATCAATCTTGTGCGGGATAACCTGAACTCTAACCTCAGAATTGAAGGTATCGTTCTTACCATGGCCGATTTCCGTACTAATTTAACTACACAGGTTATTAATGAGGTACAGAAGTATTTCCAACAGGATATTCAAATAAATTTTAGAGAAAAACCGCCTGTTTTTAAAACTATTATTCCTCGTAATATTCGTTTAACCGAAGCCCCTAGTTTCGGTAAACCTATTGTTTTGTATGATAAAAATTCAGCAGGAGGACAGAAATATAAGGAATTAACAGATGAAATTTTAGAATTATCAGGGCATTCAATCAATATTATTTCTAATGTTCCTCAAGGAACAAATAATATCCAAGGAGGAAGATAATATTATGGAAAAAAGAGGATTAGGTAAGGGTATAAGTGCTTTAATCCCTCAACAACATGAGATAGTGAATCAAGAAAGGATTATTTTTTTAAAATTAGAACAAATTAAACCCAATCCTCTACAGCCAAGAGAAGAGATAGATGCATATAATTTAAATGAGCTTATGCAATCAATAAGAGAAAAGGGTATTATTCAACCGGTTTTAGTTAGGCAAAAGGGGGAATTATATGAATTGATTGCTGGAGAACGTAGATGGCGTGCAGCTAAGTTATTGAATTTAAAGGAGATACCAGCTTTAATTAAAAATTCTACTGACGAAGAATCTCTTGAATTAGCTTTAATTGAAAATATACAGAGACAGAATCTCAATCCAATTGAACAGGCCAGAGCATACCAGTATTTAATTAAAAAATTTGAATTGACACAAGAGAGATTATCTCAAATCGTGGGTAAGGCACGGGTATCGATTACTAACATATTGCGATTATTAAAATTACCCCAGGAGGTACAGGAAGAAATCAAGAGAGGCAAGCTTACCTTTGCGCATGCGAGGGCTTTATTAGAAATAGAGAATCCCGATGATCAACGGGAATTAACGAGAGATATTGTTGCTAACTGCTTGTCAGTAAAAGAGTTAGAGGATATTATCCGCAGTAAAAAACAAGACAAAAAATTAAGATATAAAAGCCCTAGCTCCACCCTTAATGAACCATATCTGTTGGCTAGAGAGGAACAAATTCAGCGAATATTGGGCACGAGGGTAAAAATTTATCAGGGCAAGAAGCGAGGATATATTCGGATAGAATTTTATTCTCAGGAGGATTTAGAAAGGATTCTAAGTACAATTAGTTCAGAATAAAGAATACCAATAAAGAGGCGCAGAATGATATGCAAGAGGCAACATTAATTTTGATTAAACCCGACGGATTGAAGAAATCATTAACAGGGAATATATTAACTCGACTTTCCGAGACAAAACTGGAGATTGTAGCTGCCAAGATTGTACGAGTTTCCCGTGAGTTAGCCGAAGCCCATTACGCCCATTTAAAAAATGAACCGTTTTTTCCAGAATTAATTAAATATATTCAGGGAGAATTACACGATCGTCGCAAGGTTATGGCTTTGATCTATTGGGGTGAGGAGGCGATTGTCAAGTGTCGTCGCTTGGCTGGTGTTACTAATCCTGAGCAGGCCGAGTCTACTACTATTCGGGGGGCGTACGGTCGGATTACCACTTCTGGATTATACGAAAATGTTGTTCATGTTTCAGCAAATAGAGTGGATGCGGAGCGAGAGATTAAATTATGGTTTATGCCGGATGAGATTATAGTTGATTTGTTCCCTACAAAAGAAATTATAAAGAGCCATTTAAGATTAAGGATTTGGGTTTGATAGATGATATAGATAGGGGTTTCTTATTGAATAAATATGAGGAGATGGTGAGATGATTAGGAGCATGACGGGGTTTGGGAGAGCCAGAGGGTTTATTGTGCCCTGGGGCAGGGTAAGCTTGGAGATTCGTAGCGTTAATCACCGTTTTTTAGATATTATCTTTCATCTTCCCGATAGCCTTTTACATTTAGAACAAAGACTGAAAGAGGAGATTAGTAGGTATATAAAACGAGGGCATGTTGTATGTCGTCTGGAGTTAAATCCCTCTCAATTGAAGAAACCAGTATTAAATAAGCGGTTAATCAAGGAGTATTATTTGACTCTAAGGCAGCTTTGCAGACATATAGGTATTAAAGAAGAGGTCGATATCAATACTCTAATGGGATTGCCAGGGGTTTGGTCGATGCAGACGCAACCATCCCTTTTTCTTGGCTGGGCACAAATCAGGCCTTTGGTAAAAGAGGCGCTGGGAATGGTTGTCAAGAGGCGCCAACGCGAGGGGATTGTTCTGTATAATGATTTGAAGAAGAAGGTTCAGAGATTAGGGGTTACCTTAAGATTGATCAAAGCAAGATTTAGAAAGGTCATAAGTCGAAGAATTAAACAATATAAATCGGAAGAAGAGAAAAACAGTTTTTTAAAAAATTCTGATATTAATGAGGAGATTGTGCGATTAGGATCGCATCTAAAAAATTTTACACATTGTCTTAAGGATAGCAGAGCAGTCGGAAAGGAATTGGATTTTATTCTTCAGGAGATGCAGCGTGAGGCTAATACTATTGGAGCGAAATCTATAGATACTGTAATTTCTAGGAGGATTATAGTGATTAAGAGCGACATTGAGAAGATGCGCGAGCAGGTCCAGAATATAGAATGATATTCTACCATCTGATTTTTTAAATTGTACAGATGCCTGAGATAGGATACGGTAAGAGAAAGAAGGGGTTTATTTTTATTCTTTCGGGTCCCTCGGGTTCTGGTAAGACTACTCTTGTGCGAGAGGTATTAAAATGCCCACAGCTTAGGAGGAAATTTATAAAATCAGTTTCTTTTACTACTCGACCAAGACGGCGCGGAGAACGTCAGGGGCAGAGTTATTTTTTTGTTTCTCCTGGCGAATTCCAAAGATTATTGAAATTGAAAAAAATTCTTGAACATACGCACTATTTAGGATATCATTACGGCACGCCCAGGGCTATTGTGGAGCAGGCAATAAAAAAGGGGTTGCATATACTCCTCTGTTTGGATGTGCGAGGTGCTACCTTTTTAAAAAGGCGATATCCAACCAGGACAGTAACGATTTTTATTAAGCCACCATCTTTAAGTGCGGCGAAGGTAAGGATACTGGGCCGCGACATTGTAGCACAGCCCGGTGAACTTAACAGGCGTCTGCGTTTGGGGAAACAGGAACTATCGTATGCTAATAAATATGATTATTGTTTAATCAACGATAATTTAAAAAAAGCAGTTAGGGAGGTTAAAAGAATAATTCAATGGACTATATCCCCATAGAACAACTTTTAGATAAAGCAGATAATTCTATGTATAAACTGGTGATGTTGGCAGCAAAGAGGACTTTAGAAATCGCCGAGGGTCAGCCCAAGTTAATTGCGCTTAATTCCTCGCTCAAGCCCTCTAGTATAGCATTAGAAGAGATTGCCGAGGGAAAGGTAAGGCTAAAGAAAAGCAAGGGTTAATGAGGAAGAAAAAGAATATTATTCTAGGGGTTACGGCGAGTATTGCTATATATAAAGCCTGCGAGCTTGTCCGTAAGCTCTGTAGCGATAATTTTTGTATAAATGTAGTTATGACTAAAAATGCTGAGGCATTGGTATCTCCTCGTGTTTTTGCTTCTTTAATTGATGGGAGGGTCTATTGCCAAGGATATAATAATGTATCTTTGTATGAGCGGGATATAAAACATGTCGCACTGGCGGAGTGGGCCGATTTAGTTTTGATTGCTCCAGCCACAGCCAATATTATTGGAAAGATTGCCAGCGGTATAGCAGATGATTTATTAACTACGATAATTCTAGCAGTTCGTACCCCCATTCTTCTTGCTCCGTCGATGAATGTGAATATGTATAAAAATAAAATCGTTCAGGCAAATATTCAAAAGTTAAAAAGGTTAGGGTTTAAATTTATTGGTCCCGCTGAAGGAAGACTTGCTTCTGGTAAGGGCGGCTTGGGTCGTCTTGTAGAGGTCGGGATGATAGTGAAGGCAGTGAGAGAGTGTATTTAGGCGCTTGGCGGCGTAGCCAAGAGGTAAGGCAGGAGTCTGCAAAACTCTTATACGTCGGTTCGATTCCGACCGCCGCCTTGTGATAGATAGGATGCCGCTCTATCGCTCAGGGGGTAGTTTTAAGTTGATGCCCCAGTAGGTAAGATTTGGGCGAGTGGTGGAATGGTATACACGTTGGACTTAAAATCCAATGGCCGAAAGGCCGTAAGGGTTCGACTCCCTTCTCGCCCATAGAGGACAATAAGGATATATAGGATGAGGATATCGAGAATCACGATTAAAAATCTGACTTGTATTGCTTCTGTTGTGGTTGCAATGCTTCTCTGTAGCGGGCAGGGAATTTGCTTGGAGAGAAATAGCAAGATAGACATCAACGAGCTAATACGTGAAACTCAAAAGATGACCCAGGAAGCAGGGGCGATGACCATCGTATGGTGGATTCCCGAAGAGTTTTGGCGTGTTAACCTTGCTCAAAATCCTTCAATTACAAAAGAGCAGGTTGACTCGTTTGTTCAGATTTTACGACCTTATATTCTTGTGGCAGTTGTAGATGGCAAGATAGGCTCGCTGGGAGGGATTGTTTATAAATCCGAGATGGATATCCGGTCTAG
>JAOZPD010000020.1:0-16733 GCA_029932935.1 Candidatus Omnitrophota bacterium
ATTCCTGATTGCTTTATCTGGTTTGTTCCTTTTTCTGTTTTTATATTTTATAACTATAAGATTGCAGATAGGAATTGTGAATCAACATGTAGTTGATATTCAAGAGGAATTGAGAAAACCGCTGCCCGTTCTCACCAGGTTATTAGGCATAGAAGACGAAATCAAGGCATATCTGGATGAAATAGAGATACAGAAGGCAATTATATACACGGCCCATAGGAAGAGGTGGGATATTATATTAGAGGAGATAAGGAAGATAATCCCCAGGGAGGTCCGTTTGATTAGGTTGACAAATGAGGGGAACAGGATTGTTTTTATGGGTGAGGCCAATTCTCAGGAGGCAGTATTTAATTTTGTTCGTTCCCTGAGAAGCTCTTCTTACTTCTCGGAGGTTAATCTCCATACCTCTAAAGATAAGGACAAGGATGGCAAGGCATATGTCGATTTTGACATAAGATGTCAATTGAGATTTAAGGAAGGGGCATGAATTTATTTCGTTTAGATAATTTAATCCAGACTATATATAAGTTGAAATTACGCGACAGGGTAATTATCGCAGGTCTAATAATATTTCTGATCGCTTATATTATATACAGTTCAATTCTTTCTCCCCAGTTGCTTAATTTAAGCTCAGTGAGAAAGCAGTTTATAATTCAGAGAGGATTTATACAGACGAAAAAGAATAAGATAAAGCGTCTTCTTGCACTTGAGCATCGATATAATAAATTACAACAAGAGATAGTCAGTAACAATAGGAGATTCTTTAGTGACGAGGAGGCAATTGATTTTCTCAAGGGGCTGAATAGATTGGTGGAGCGACAGACCGGCAGCGACCTCATTTTTATACAACGCTTATCTGAGGAGATAGTCTCTAAATCAGTTCTATATGATAAGGATGGCCGCATTTATAAAAGATTGGATGTACGGTTAGATATAAAAGGACGCTTCAGCAATATTCTGGCGCTTATTTATCAGTTGTATACATTTGATAAATTAATAAGCCTCAAGCAGATTAATATAGAGATTACAAAAAAATCCCCCTTGGACTTAAAAGCAGATTTTGTCTTAAGCCTCTACCTTTTAAAGGAAAGGAATGAGAGTGATTTTGATGATGCTGCCGAATAAAAGAATCATATTCCCGGTTACAATATTAACAGTGACATTAGTATGTTGCGGGTGTTATAAACAGCAGGAGCATAAAACTTCGGGGATATCTTTAGAACAGCAAGCATCTGTTTCTCAAGTCAAGGTAGTGGATTCTGCGCAAGGGGAAGGAGTACAACCTTCCAGGAAGCAGGAATTGCCGGCTAATATATATGGACGCAATGACCCGTTTGCCCCCATCGGCTCAAAATCCGATATCTCTACCAGAAGTGAAAGGGGAGAGTTGATTCTGGAGGGCATAATGACTGGTTCTGGGCGGCCTTTAGCTATGATAAATGGTAGAATTGTAAGGGAGGGGGAGTCAATAGAGAAAAAAAGGATTATTAAAATAGATACGGATAGCGTTATCTTGGAGGATGAGCATGGATTGAGAGATGTGCTCAGGATTTTTTAATAGAATTATGACTTGATTATTGTAGTTTACCCTCATATGCTGCTATTATTTTTCTGTCTTTCCTTTGGTTTCCCGTCCATATCATAGATGTTTTTTAACGGTAAAGTATCGAGGTTAATATATATATAATTGGTAATAAGATTTCGTTTGTTCCTTTTTTGATTTTAGTATATTATATATTCATGAAGTTATCTATTATAATTCCCACATACAACGAAGAGTCCACTATTGAAAAATTGATACCCTTGTTAGCATCGGTCTCATACCCTGTAGAGTATGAAATTATAGTTGTTGATGACGGCAGCACAGATAGGACAATTGAGAAAAGTATATCAGAATTGAAAGGAAAGATAGACCTCAGGTTGCTCCGTAATACAGAGAATAAGGGTAAGGGGGTATGCATAAGGCGAGGTCTGGATTGTGCTAGCGGGGATATAATAGTGATTCAAGACGCCGACCTTGAATACGACCCTAACGATATCCCTGCATTAATTCAGCCGATAATAAACGGTAAGGCAGTTGTGGTATATGGTAGTCGTTTTCTGGGCAGGAGCTATCCTCATGGTATGTCCTTGATGAGTTATATCGCCAATAGATTTCTTACTGCCATAACCAATCTTTTGTATAGTACCAATCTTACAGACATGGAGACATGCTATAAGGTTATTAGAATGGATGTAGTTAAGGATATGACTTTAGAGGCAGTTAGATTTGAATTTGAACCGGAGATTACGGCCAAGATAGTCAAGAAGAATATATCGATATATGAATTACCTATTTCTTACAGCGGCAGAAGCCACAGGGAGGGGAAGAAAATAAGGATGAGGGACTTTTTTATTGCGCTCCATACCCTTTTTAGATACAGGTTTGCCGATTAATGATACTTGATAATCGGTATTTATTACAATTAACATATTAAAATAATTTGATGGACATCCTTCAGGGGATGGTTTTTATTTTTGCTGGACAGTTTTATCTGAGTAGGTTATAATAAGACCCGCATAATTAATTTATATTCAGCAGAACGGGGAGTGGCTCAGTTTGGCTTAGAGCGCTTGCTTTGGGAGCAAGAGGTCGTGGGTTCAAGTCCCACCTCCCCGATAGGTAACAATAAAGATGCGCCTGTAGCTCAGTTGGATAGAGCAACTGCCTTCAAAAGGAGCCTCTATGCGAAAGAGGAACGCATAGAGTGGATGCGGCTATATGCAAGAAAGCCCATAAAAAAATGGGTGACTTGCAGGCAACCAGGAGATTCAGGTTGAGATATCGCAATCAGCAATAAGATGATTTTAACGCTGCCTGAAGTTAAAATGGGAGTCCTCAGAGACTATACGCCGCACGCCTGAGATGGCGAAGACATAGTCCAGACCGCAACATTTTGGCCGAAGTAATTCGGTGCGGTATGCTAAGCAGTGGGTCGCGTGTTCGAGTCACGCCAGGCGCGCCAAAAAATATGAAAATCTGGGTAAAAATATTAATCATAATCTGCGTAGGTTCGATTTTGTTTTTTAGCATAGCTTACCTATTCATCTCATTTAAGGCAAAGGCACTACTTATCGAGAGGTTAGAAGAGCTCACAGGTCAGCAGGTAAGTATAGGTTATTTAGGATTAAGAATACCTCTAAATGTGGAGATTAGGAAATTGAGTATTGGCGAGTTGGCAGATGTGAGTTATGCCTCTGCCTCTGTCAGCATAACTGGATTGTTTAGAGGTAAGATTGTTTTCAATGATGTCAAGATTGTCAATCCCGAGATTACCTGGCAGAAGACTCATTCTGATGCAGCAGTGGTGGATGCGCCTGGACCAGCTGTAGGTCCGAATTTGATACAGAATAGCAAGGCAGCAAAAGATACTGAGACTGTTCAGAGAAAACAGTCTGTATCTGTAATTATAAAGCACTTAACGGTAAAAGACGGAATAGTAAACTTTGTTGACCGGACTGTTTCCGAGCAAGGGCTTCAGATAGTCTTAAGAGACATCAAGGTTGATATAGATAATCTATATCTCTTTCCTCATTCTGCCGTAACAGATTTCCAGATGAGTGCGAAGATTCCCTGGCAGGAGAATTCATCTGAGGGTACAGTATATGCATCTGGATGGATTAATTACTATAAAAAGGATATCCAGGCGAGGTTAGAGATTGAGGGCATAGATGGCGTATATCTTTATCCCTATTATTCTACATGGGTGGATTTGGAAAATTCGCGTATTGAGCAGGCACGTCTTAATTTCTTCAGCGATATCCAGGGAGAGGATAACGATATCGTGGCTCAATGTCGTCTGGAATTGGTTGATATTAAATTCAGGCCCCGCCCATTGGACCAACCTGAGCATAAAGCAGAGAGGATTGCTACTGCTGTTCTGGGTATCTTCCGTGCTCTTAATCAGGGCAGGGTTGTGCTGAATTTTACGGTCAGGACAAAAATGGATAAGCCGGAGTTTAGTTTTATCAATATCAGTAAAGCAGTTGATGAGACGATTAATAAGGCAATTAAACTTGATAAGGTCAATATTGAGGATGCCGCCTTGCTTCCGCGTAAACTCTTCGAAGGGGTAACAAAGGGAACGGCAGAGGCCACCAGGGCTATTATTAACGGAGCACTTAGTGTCGGCAAGAGCATTTTAGACGTATTGGTGACTGAGGAAGAAGAGCCGGAAGAGGAAGAAGTCGGGACTCAACAGGAGAATCCCCTCCAGGAATAATTCTCTCGTTTTTAAATAAACTCAATCTACATGTTAATTATGGTGGGTGTAGCTCAGCTTGGATAGAGCACCTGACTGTGGCTCAGGTTGTCGGGGGTTCGAGTCCCCTCACCCACCCATCTCTTAACTTTAGCTTCGCAGAGTTCCAAAGCGTAAACATCAGTGATACGACCAGATGTTTGTTGATGCTTTGAGTTAGAAAGACCAAGAAGGTTTAAAAGCTTGATTATAAATAAATATACATATTTTGGGTGTAAAGAATTAGGATAGATATGATGTTCAATCTAAATGAGAGATGCTTAACCTGTAATAAAAGGGGTTGTCCTCAGAAGCATAACGGTAATCCCGCCTGGCACCCTTCAGGGGAATATATTGTTTTTACAGCAGAGAAGAGAGGTAATCCGGAAAAATATAGAGAGGCGGCAATACCTGGTACGGGGTTTAACTGCGATTTATGGATAATGACAAGCGATGGTAAGAAATTTTATCAGTTAACAAATTATCCTGTGAGGCTGCCATATCAGGCAGTAATACATCCTCACTTCTCACACGACGGTAAGAAACTATTATGGTCTCAAAGAATAAAAAAGGGCCAGAGCCATATGGGGGATGGGCATTAAAAATAGCCGATTTTATTATTGGTAGCAGAGGCCCCTATCTCGAGGACATAAAGACTTATGCACCCGGCGAAAAAAAGCTGTTTCTACGAAAGCCACGCCTTTTCTAACGATGACAGAAAAATATTATTTTCTGGTGATTTAAAACGAGGGCAATCCTCGGTTGGTATGGATATTTATGAACTTAATCTAACTACAGGTCGCTTGAAAAGATTGACAAATACTTTTAATGATTGGGATGAGCATGCTCAGTATTCTCCGGATGGCAGGAGGATTGCCTGGATGTCAAGTAGTGATTTTGATATTGATTGGGGAGATATCTCTGGACATAATTGGTACCACTATCTTAAGACGGAACTTTGGCTGATGGATGCCGATGGCTCCAATAAGCAACGTCTGACATATTTCAATAGCCCTGGATACCCTGAATATATGCATGGTAGCAGGTGTATAGTTTCTGATATTGCATGGGGCCCGGATGGTAAGAGAATAGTCGCCCTCCTTGCGTATGAGGCGCCAACAGGCAAGATGAAAACCAAGATTGTTATGTTGGAGCTCTCTGCAGAGTAATAGAGGATAGCTCGCCTTAATAGATATGTTCTGGGTGGTTGTGAAGGATGTCATGAAAAAATATAGAATCGGTTGAAGTAATATAATAACCTTATATAGCGTTAAAGAAAGGAGGAGATATGATATACAATAAGGTAAATGTTGCAATAACTGCCTTTTTGGGTTTTTGTTTCTTGGTCTTTTGCCATAACATCTATTGCGAAACCCGAACCGATGCAATATTACAAAATGATATTCTTAGTAATTTGGTGAGAGTTGACCCCGATACAGGTAACCTCATTAACCCTGAGGTTGTCTCTCAGAATGTGATAAAGGTTAAGAATGATCAAGAGACAGGCAAATGGCAGAAGATTATAGAGGAGTGGGTAATAAGCTGGGGCAAAGAAGAGATGACATTTATCATTATACTGGTTCCTGCTGAGGACGGTGGGGTTAATTATACTATTGTCCCGAAGAATATTGCTGAAGAGCATGGTCTGTTGGAATAACTATATACTATATGCCAAGAATAAGATATGAGGTAGACCCACACAATAGACTTATAATAGACAAGAGTGGCAAGAAATCAGAGCTTAGCAGATTTAGACGGGTTTTAGACGGCCGCTTCCGCATTTCCCGCCGTAATACATTGACTTATCATATAAAGACTCCTCTCTCAGGTAATATAGGCATTCCTCGACAGGTTAAGTTAAGAGGCAGATGGTCATTAACTGAAAACCATGACCTGAGACTTACCCTGGATAAATGGAGGAGGCAGTCATTTGGAGATCAATTAACTCTTCAAGGCGACATCATAGACGTAAGCAAGAACTCCTTATTATTTGCTCTTACCACAAGGACAAAAGAGGGCGTTCAATCAATATATACCCTTAAACTTCAGGGTTCCTGGCAAGCTGATAAGAATAATAGACTTACCTTCAGGGTAAAGAAAGGACAGGATAAGCATGATATTTTAATATTTGATGGAATATGGAAGATAGATAAGAATTATCAACTAGTATATCAATATCAAAAAGTTCAATTAAAACGAAGGCAAAAGAAAATCCGTACTATAATCTTTAAAGGATACTGGAATATAAAGGATAGAAAAAGGATAGCGTATGTTATAGACAGGAACAATAATTCTGTGTTTAATTTTAGGGCTAATCTGTGTGTATTCAAAAGTAGATATATAAAATATGAGATAGGTATAGGGTCGCTGTCCAGGTTAAGGCCGGTAAGGCGGGTGGTTGTTCTTTTTGGGTCCTGGCGGATTAAGAGGGGGATAGGCTTGGTATTTGATATAGAATGTGGTAGCAGGGAGGTTCAGAGTATGGTATTTAGTGCGCAGGTTAGACTTACAGATAAAGACACGATATTATTTAAACTAAAGGATAATCTGCATAGAGATATGAGCATACAGTTGAGGTTATCTCATAAAATCTTAAAGGGAGATGGTGAGGCATTCTTGCGTCTGCTTAAATCAAAGCCAGGGGCTGCTATATTAGTGGGCGCCGGCTGGAGATGGTGAGGTGCAGAATTATGATTAATCTGATTTTTATTCACGGAGTAAATTCGCAGACTACAGGATATAGCAACTGGTTATTCAAACAGATAAAATGCTATTACAGAGCTATCTTAAGAGGGAGAGATTTAAAGGAGAAGGTTATAGAGGAGAGGTTAGCCCAGTTGGTCCAGAAGGAGTTTCTCTGGGCAGATGTGACCACAAATTTAACCAACCGCTATATTGATTTGGAATACGAATTGTATGGAGGGAAACAGGGGCTTTGGAATTGGGCAGCCAGGAAAATTGACCCCTTAGCTCTACAGATTATGTATTATATTAAGGATAAAGGTGATAAACAAAGTGGAATAATGAGTATTCTAAGTAGGATAGATGAGAGTTTTCGTTCTGCCTGTAAGGATTCCAAGGATATGGTAATTATTGCTCATTCACTGGGAAGCGTTATAGCATTTGATTATATATTTGGATTCCGGAAATATTGTCTTGATTCTTCCTGTAACGTACTTGCTTTTATAACCATGGGTTCGCCGATCCCCATTTTTACCTCGGCAATGGGCCATGCAGACTCAGAGCTTAATTTACCAGCCAGCGTGAGGGGGTGGTATAATATCCTTGATGACGACGACGGTGTTGCCAGGCGCTGCAAGCCATTCTTCCAAAATATCCCACTTCAGGATATTAAGGTAAGAACCGGCATCTTCCCATTGAGTGCACATATTAAATACTGGAGAAACAGACAAACCGCTTCTGTTATTACAGGAATTCTAGATAAGATATTAGGTTAAGGATGCCTGTATGAGGTTCATCTTAATAATCTTAAATCTGGTATCTTTTCTTGTTTGTACTTCTATTTGTTATCCATTTATTTTAAAAGAGAGTATCAAACAGGTGCCAATAACCGATGAGGAATTAAGGCAGATTGCTATAGAGAACCGGATAATACCAGAGCATATTGATGATGACTACCTAAAAGATGAATTGCATCAGAAGAATACCATTACCATGTGGATTGTGTTAAAAGCCGAGCAAAAGGTTACACTTATAGATAAACTGAAAGATGAGTTTTATCGGAACGGAATAATTATCAGATTGCCATCTAATTACTATGTCAACGAAATAAACGGCGTTATTTACAATGGTATCCTAAAAGGGGATATAGATGCAGATGTAAGGGAGGGGTTAGGTAGTATATTTAAGACCATTGCCGTTATGGATGGCGATTACGATGATGGTTCCGATAGAATTGAATTGTTAAAGCAACTTATAGGGGATGAGCTATTCGAAAAATATAAGCAGATGTATCCGGATAAATACCGGTATCTACTTAGAATCAATAAAACACCCAGATAGTTACGGATTTGTATTTTATACACCCAGGGTGGTAATTTTAGGATTTTAATGGAAAAGTAGTGTTATTTTTGAAAAATAGCCGAAAATATGTTATACTTCAATAATAAGTAGAAGATGCACATAAAGTTATATATTTTTTAATAGAAGTCAGATCTTAAATTACAGGGATATTGGTATGCAATTGCGGCGAAAATCAGGGGCTTCACGTAAAAAAAAGAAGACAATATCAGTAGAAAATAAGGATAAACTTGAGGGATTGATGTTGATTCAGGCCTCGGATAAGAGGTGGCAGAGGCTGGTTAAGAATATATCAGATATCATCCTATCTGTATCGCGCGAGGGCAAGATTCTGGAAATCAACCATACCGTATCAGGCATGAGTGCTAAGGGGGTAATAGGCAAGAGTATCTATGATTATATATCTCCTAAATACCACAAGGTAGCGAAAAGAGCGTTAGAATGCGTTTTTAGAACTGGCCGACCGGATAATTATGAGGTCTTAGGAACCGGTTTTCGTGGTCCTGAGACTGCCTGGTATGATACGCGTGTATTACCGATTAAGAACAACGGCCGGGTTCTCAGCGTGACCTTGATTAGCAAGGATATTACTCAAAGGAAGGAAACTGAGGAGGCGCTGCGGGAGAGCGAGAAGAGATTTAGAGATATTTCAGAAAACGCCCATGAATGGATTTGGGAGACTGATACAGATGGTAGATATACTTACGCCAGTCCAGTCGTGGAGAAGATTCTGGGATATAAACCCGAGGAGATTGTTCATAAGAGGTATTTCTATGATCTATTCCATCCCAGTGAACGAGAGAAGCTGGTGAAGGAGGCGATGGATATATTCTCTAAAAAACAGCCATTTCGTGAATTTATAAATCTGAATATTCATAAGAATGGCAGGCCGGTCTGGCTCTGCACAAGCGGCGTCCCTCTGTTTGATGAACAGGGGATATTTATTGGATATAGAGGCGCAGATACGGATATTACCGAACGGAAAAGAGCAGAGCAGAAGTTAGAGAAGCTAAACAGAGAGCTCCTTAGAACAAATAAAAAATTGAAGCAATTAGCCTTAAGAGACCCTCAGACTGGTCTTTATAATCATAGGTATTTTGAGGAGGTTATTGAGGCGGAGTTTTATCGGGCCAAAAGGTATGCTCATCCTCTTTCGGTGATAATGTTGGATATAGACTACTTTAAGTCTATAAATGATGTATATGGACATCAATTTGGTGATTTGGTATTAAAGCAACTGGCAAGATTGCTAAGAAGATTAGTGCGCCGGTATGATATAGTTACTCGTTTTGATGGAGAGGAGTTTGTAATTATTTGCCCTGGCGCAGATGGCTCGCAGGCTTATATCTTGGCTCAGAGGCTTCTTGATGCCATTAACCTGTATAGTTTTGGAGATAAGAGGCAGAGCGTAGAATTGAAATTGAGTATAGCGGTGGCTTCTTATCCTGAGGATAAGATAGTGGAGGGTATGGATTTAATTAAGGTTACAGAGCAGATTTTGAACGAGGTCAAAGAGCAGGGGGGTAATCGCGTATATTCCTCTGCAGATACCAAGAAGAAAAAGAGGTCTCCTCTCTCAAAAAATGCCGAAGACTTCGCTGAGATTAAATTCTTGAAAGAGAAAATTTACAAGCTTAATAAAAAAGCCAATCAAAATCTAATCGAGTCAGTTTTTGCTTTTGCAAAGACAATTAAATTAAAAGATCGCTACACAGGCGAGCATGTAGAAAGAATTGTGCATTATACTACAGAAATAGCTAGAGCCTTAAATTTACCCAAGGATGAAATAGAGCGCATCAAACAGGCTTCCATACTTCATGATTTAGGCAAGATTGGCATAGGAGAGAAGGTGTTACTTAAGAAGTCCAAGCTTAACAGAAGGGAATACGATGAGATTAAAAGACACCCACAGATCGGCGTGGATATTATAAGGCCCATTCAGTTTTTACACAGTATAATCCCCTTGATTCTTTATCATCATGAGAGATGGGATGGCGCTGGCTACCCCAGAGGTTTAAAGGGGGAGGAGATTCCCATAGGGGCACGTATAGTAGCAATAGCAGATGTTTATCAGTCTTTGATTTCCGACCGTCCTTATCGGAAGGCGTACCCTAAAGAGAAGGCCGTAGAGATAATCAAAAGAGGCTCTGGCACTCAATTTGACCCTCAGATTGTTAACGTATTCCTGAAGATTCTTACCTGAGAAATATAATACCCCCCACAGTCAATCGAGTAGTTTAGCTGCCAGTGTATCTTTCTACCAGGAGATTTCCCTTTACAGATTTAATCAATGAGAGTAATATATCATACCTGTTAGAAATACCCAGAGATACGATATGAGAAAAAATCTTGTTGTAGGAATTTTAAAAGAGACGTATGGTAAGCATGAGAGGCGTGCTCCTCTTGTCCCTGCTGATGTCAGGTGGTTAACAGATAGAGGAGTCAAGGTGGAGGTGGAGGCGAGTTCACAGAGGGCATTCACAGATGGACAGTATAATAAAGCAGGAGCCAGAATCGTTAATAGATTTAGAAATGCGTCTCTTCTACTGGGGGTTAAGCAGCCAGATGTTGCCAATATTTATAAGAATAAAATATATATGATTTTTTCTCATACTGTTAAGGGGCAGCCGGAGAATATACCGTTGCTTAAAGAGTTTATCAGAAAAAGAGCGACGTTAATCGATTATGAGAAGATTACAGATTCAGATGGGGTGCGTCTGGTTTATTTCGGAAGGTTTGCAGGGATTTGCGGCATGATTGATAGTCTATATTATCTGGGTAAGAAATTAGAACATAAAGGCATCAGGAATCCCTTTGATATTATTAAGCCGGCTTATGAATATACTTCCTTATCCGATACCTCTAAAGCTATGATTGAGATTAATGAAAGGATTAAGCGTGTAGGTTTAGACGACAGGATAGCCCCTTTTATTATCGGTATTACGGGGCGTGGGCGTGTAAGCAATGGCGTACAGGAGATTATCGAATTCTTAAATCCTATAGAGGTGCACCCCAAGGATATGCTGAGATTTGTCCGTTATCAGAAATATACCCGCCATAAAATATATAAGATTGTCTTTTTGCGAGAGGAGAAATTACGCTCCAAAAATGGCGGAGGTTTTTACTTCGAAGAATATCTTAATTATCCTGAACGGTTCGAGTCTAATATGGATGTATATTTGCCTTATTTAAATATGCTTATTCATACAAGTTACTGGGATAGTCGTTATCCACGTATGGTTACAAAAAAGATGATTAATAAACTATGGCGTAAGAAAATATTCCGCTTGGAATTTATCGGTGACATATCCTGTGATATCAATGGCTCTATTGAGTTGACCTATAAGTCTACCTCGCAGGAAAATCCGGTATTTACATATAATCCAGGCAAGAGGGCCTTTTTTGATGGATACGAACACGAAGGTATTACTGTTCTGGCAGTAGACAATTTGCCCACAGAGTTACCGAGGGACTCCTCAGAGCATTTCAGTAGCCTGGTAAGGGATTATGTTTATCAGATTTCTGCTCACGGAGTGATTGATATTACCAATCATGCTGCTATACCAAGGGAGTTACGAGAGGCAGTTATAACTCAAGGCGGGAGATTAACGCCGAGGTTTAACTATTTGAAGCAATATTTAACTTAGATAACAATGGAGAAAAAAAGAGATATTACTATTTTGACATTTGGAGACAGGCTCGATTACGATGAGTATAAGAAATTTAATCGGGAGAGAAAAACATTTGCAAAGAATGGATTTGACTATGCCACGGTAAGCTACAGAAATGTCCTTCGAGGCAAGCTTCCAAAAATAAAGACGGAGAAGATTATAATATTTTTATTTTTCCCTTTTGATTACTGGAATAAAAATATAGAACATAGACACTATCGAGGGATATACGGCAACCACCTATTTTATAAAAAATTTCTGCGCTTTTGGTCTATGATAGATAACATTATAAATAAGCATTTCGCACACAAGAAGGTGCTGATTATAAATAATCCCCTTCTGTCAGGTAGATATAGAGACAAACAGCTGATTAAGATGAAACTATCAGAAGCAGGAATACCCAATCCTAGAATGTATCATGTAAGTCATAGTAGAGAGATTTATAGTTTATTAGCTAAAGGACGAGCCCTTTTCTTGAAGGTCAGATATGGTTCTATGGGTAAGGGGATTACCTTTCTTAGCTCGTTAAGCTGGCAGACCAATTTCAGTTTTAGAAACCATACGATTATAAGTCGTAGGTCAGATAAGGGCTGGAAATTCAGGGACGTTACAGGAGATCATAATTTTTTAAATAAACTTATTAAAAAGGACATCTTGATCGAAGAGGCAGTTGATTGTTTAATATTAGATAGAAAGAGGATTGATTTAAGGATCTATACGTTTTTTAAGAAGGTTATATATATATATCCTAAGGTGAATTATCCTGAGAAAATAACTACTAATATATCTCAGGGCGCCAGAGGGGCACCTTATATTCTGAAATATATACCTAAACAGTTACTTGCCAAAGCTATAAGGATAGCGATAGACGCATCAGATATCTTGAATCTGTATCTGTCAGGTATAGATATTTTACTTGACCGTAACCGCGATGACGTTTATATTGTAGATGTTAATATATTCCCCGGATTTCCTAAAAGGAGAACCTTTAATCTCGCCAAAAATATAATTAAAGAGTTAGCCAGGTTAGATGATAACGGAGATCTAAGATTTGAGTGATAATCCTTTAGCAAGTATTATGTTAACCCAAGAGTTGAAAGAGAGGGTCGCGCTTTTAGGGATAGGCAATCCACTTAAGGGTGACGATGGGGTGGGGCCTTTGTTGATTTCTCGATTAAAAGATAAAACAAGGGCATATCTTTTTGATTGCGGAGAGGTTCCAGAGAATTATATCGGCCCCATCATCGAAAGCAAACCCCAGACCATTATTATTGTTGATGCCTCTGACTGGGGGGCAAGGGCAGGTGAGGTGAGATTAATAAAAAAAGAAGAGATTCAAAACCTCAGCTTTTCTACTCACGGGGCCTCGTTAAGATTGTTTTTGGACTACATAGAGAGACGATTACCCTCAACCCACATTGTTATAATCGGGATACAGATAGGTAGGAGTGGGTTGGCAGAATCGCTTACCCCTGGGGTTAAGGCAGCGTTGGATAAATTAGAGAATATTTTTATAAATATGTAGGAGAAATATTTTGCTTTAGAAAGTGTATTTTATATGATAGAATAACAACAGTTGTTTTAATAGTGTGTTTTGAATCAAAGGTATGTATTAATCGCATGTTGGCCTTATTATTTAATTTGAGTTAATCACAAGGAGGCAGAGAATGGATTGGAACAGGATTCGTCGTCCAGAGGATATCATTGATGTAGGAAAGGCCAAGTTTGGTGATTTTAATAAGTTTTTGCCGTTAGTAATTGCAGTCTTGTTACTTCTTGTGGGTTTAAAAGGACTTTTGTATTCTATCGGGCCTGATGAGGTTGGTGTAATTCAGCGGTTTGGTAGGTATATTCGTCTTAGTCCACCGGGGTTACACGCAAAATTGCCCTTTGGTATAGAGAAGGTAACCCCCGTTAAAGTGAAGAGGGTATTTAAGGAGGAGTTCGGCCTGAGGACATTACGCCCTGGCGTGCGTACCCAGTATTCCAGCAGGCAGTTTACAGAAGAGTCATTGATGCTTACAGGAGATCTTAATATATTGGATGTGCGCTGGATTGTTCAATTCCGGATTAACGATCCTGTAAGACTGCTTTTTAATATCCGCAATCCTGTTGATAACATCAGGGATATCGCGGAGGTAGTGATGCGTCGTTTTGTGGGAGATTATCGCGTAGATGAGGTACTTACCACTAAAAGAGAAGAGATAGATGATTTGGTGCAACAGGAGATGCAGAAGATCCTGGATAATTATGAGGCTGGAATTCAGGTGGTGACAGTAAAACTTCTGGATGTAAATCCGCCCGAGAAGGTAAGGCCTGCATTTAATGAGGTTAATGAGGCCAAGCAAGAGAGAGAGAAGATGATAAACCAGGCGTGGGAGGCTTATAATAAGGTGATTCCCAAAGCCAGGGGAGAAGCAGAGAAGACGATTAGAGAGGCAGAGGGATATGGTTTAGATAAGATAAACAGAGCAAAGGGAGAAGCGGAGAGGTTCCTATCTGTTCTGGCTGAGTATAAGAAAGCTCCTGAGATAACCAAGAAGAGGCTTTATCTGGAGACATTGTTTGATGTTTTACCTAAAGCAAAGGAGAAATATATTATTGATCCAAAGCAGTCTTCAATCTTACCCTTGCTTCAAATTGGAAAAAAGGGAGGGGGCGAATAATGAAAGGAATATTAAAGATTCTTCTAACAGTCTTTGTTATATTGGTTATCACAGGTATTCTTGCATTTATGAGCGGTATAATATTTATTGTTGATGAGACAAAGCAGGTAGTGATTACCCAGTTTGGTAAACCCGTAGGCAGACCGATTACCGAAGCCGGATTACATTTTAAGAAACCCCTGATTCAACAGGCGCATTATTTTGAGAAGAGACTACTTCAGTGGGACGGTGACCCAAATCAAATACCCACTAAGGATAAAAAATATATTTGGGTGGACACGTATGCCCGCTGGAAGATTATTGACGCATTACAGTTTATGCAGTCTGTAGGTAATGAATTTCATGCTCATGCTCGATTGGATGATATTGTTAATTCTGCTACGCGGGACGTAATTACCAGTCATCTTTTAGTTGAAGCAATCAGGGATACCAATCGCATATTGGATATTGAAGAAGTGGAGACAGACATCTCGCTGGCAGAGGAGGCCTTAGAGAGTATTGAGGTTGGGCGTAGTAGCCTGGAGGGAGAGATATTAACCAAGGCGAGCAAGTTAGCCCCCCAATATGGAATTGAGCTTATTGATGTCCGTATTAAACGCATCAACTACGTTAAAGATGTACGAGATAAGGTTTACGACAGAATGATCTCGGAACGCAAACGAGCAGCAGAGAGATATCGTTCTCAAGGACAGGGTAAATCGGCAGAGATTGCCGGACAGCTGGCTAAGGAATTAAAATTGATTACATCTCAGGCGTATCGTCAGGCCCAGGGGATTATGGGTAAGGCAGATGCAGAAGCAATTAGTATATATGCCCAAGCCTATAGTCAGGATCCCGAATTTTATTCATTTGTAAAGACGCTGGAGACGTATCGAAATACGATTGATGAGACTTCTACGATAATTCTAACCACTGATACTGATTATTATAAATATCTTAAAGGGCTTAAGTAGGTTAAGGATCAATAATAAGATGTAGAGTAGTGAGGGATGAGAAAGAAATATCTAATTGCCCTATTTATAGCACTTTCCTTATTTGGTGCAATAACCTACTTCGACTTGTCAAGAGAAAATCGTTTGTTATTGAATAATCTGGACCATATGAGTCGTAAGTTATCTGTTTCCGAGAGCGAAAGGGAAAGATTGGCTAAGGATATCTCTCGACTTAATTCTCAACTTATCAAGGCGAAAAAGACAATCAGGAAACTGCAGATTAATTTAGCCTTGATAAAAGAAGAGAAATTGAAGATTGGTCAGGAGGTTGATATTCTTCGAAGAGAGAAGGATTATCTAAAAAAATATCTAGAGGTGAAGTCATACTCAGTTAAAGAATTAAAAAGAGCAATTAGAGAAATCAAAAAAGAAATGAATTTAGTAAGAAAGAAGATGCAGGAAAGAATAGATATGGTAGCGACGATGAAAGGGAATCGTGGTTACCTTGTAAAGGATGGTAAGTCTACTTTTAAAAGGAGGACGATAAGGGTTATTCCAGTTAGCGAAGGGGAGGATTATTGATGCTGAGTTTTGATTTTTTATTGCTTGTTCCGATGGGTGCAGTTTTGGCTTTAGGGTTTGCTATTTTCTTGGTGACGCGCATCTTTAGATTTGATGAGGGTACAGATAGGATGAAAGAGATTGCTTCTGCTGTAAAGATAGGGGCAGGAGCATATTTGAGAAGACAGAATGGTATCGTGGCAATATTCTTTGTTGTCGTCTTTATAATTTTGATATTTTTGGCTATTCGTGGGTACTTGGTTATGTTTGTTCCTTTCGCATTCTTATCTGGAGGATTCTTCTCAGGGCTTGCAGGATTCATAGGTATGAATATAGCCACTAGTTCATCCGGCCGCACAGCTAATGCCTCAAGAGAGAGCCTCGGGTTGGGTTTAAGAGTGGCCTTTTCCAGCGGTGCAGTTATGGGGTTAGTCGTTGTGGGTTTTGGGCTTCTACATCTGTCCATCTGGTATTATCTTTTGCAATGGTATTACTCGATTTATCCTCTACCAGAAGGGATGGGGAAGATTACTGCAATCACATCTACGCTATTATGTTCTGGGATGGGTGCTAGCTTCGTGG
>JAOZPD010000020.1:16743-19893 GCA_029932935.1 Candidatus Omnitrophota bacterium
AGAGGTATATTTACTAAGGCCGCCGATGTAGGGGCTGATCTGGTAGGTAAGTTTGAAGCAGGGATACCAGAAGACGACCCCCGCAATCCAGCGGTAATCGCTGATAACGTAGGAGATAATGTAGGGGATGTAGCTGGTATGGGAGCGGATTTGTACGAATCATATATAGGCTCAATTGTAGCTACTGCTTCTTTAGGTGTGGCAGCGGGGTTGGGCATAAAGGGTGTCACTTTACCTATGATTATTGCTGCTGTGGGGGTTTTAGCTGCGGTTATTGGCACATTCTTTGTCCGCTGTAGAGAAGATGTAAAACAGAGTGTTCTATTAACTGCATTGCGAAGGGGAATATTTATAAGTTCAATTTTAGTGGCACTGTTTTCTTATTTTGTAATTCGTTTTCTCTTTGGTGGTGGACATCTTGGAATTTATCTTTCTTTAATTATGGGATTGGTTGCAGGATTGATTATTGGTCTATCATCTGAATTTTTTACCTCTAGTAGTTTTCGTCCTACACGTTTACTCGCCGAGACTTCTTTATCTGGTCCAGCCACCGTTATTATTGGAGGCATAGCCGTAGGTATGCTTTCTACTGTAATTCCTGTGTTCGTTGTAGGAGCGGTAGTCTTGGGGAGCTTCTTTCTATCAAAGGGATTTGCTAATTTTAGCGCAGGATTATATGGCGTAGGAATTTCAGCTGTAGGCATGCTCTCTACGCTGGGTATTACGCTGGCCACCGATGCCTATGGACCTGTAGCTGATAATGCCGGGGGGAATGCTGAGATGTCTGGTCTTGGCCCGGAGGTACGCAAAAGGACTGATGCCTTAGATGCCTTGGGTAATACTACTGCCGCAACTGGTAAGGGATTCGCCATTGGCTCCGCTGCTCTTACCGCCCTGGTTTTAATTGCTGCCTTCCGACAACAGATTGCCCTGTTGGGCGTTAAGTTAAATCTTAGTCTGCTTAATCCGAACGTGCTTGTAGGTTTATTTATCGGTGGTATGTTGCCTTTTCTGTTTAGTTCCATGACGTTACAGGCGGTAGGCAGGGCAGCTGGTTCAATTATTACTGAAGTCAGGCGGCAATTCAAAGAAATAGTCGGTCTTATGGACGGAAAAGCTAAACCAGATTATGCTCGTTGTGTAAGTATTGTTACCAATGCTGCTCAGAAAGAGATGATTTTACCTTCTTTAACTGCTATCATTGCTCCTATTCTGATTGGTTTATTAATTGGTGTTGATGCTGTAGTCGGTCTTCTGGCTGGTGCGACTGTCTCAGGATTTGTACTGGCCGTAATGATGGCTAATGCTGGTGGTGCATGGGATAACGCCAAGAAGTTTATTGAAGAGGGAAATTTTGGAGGAAAGGGCTCTTCTGCCCATAAAGCTGCTGTAGTAGGCGACACGGTCGGTGATCCATTTAAGGATACCTCTGGCCCAAGCCTTAATATACTTATTAAATTAATGTCCATGGTCTCCATAGTATTCTCCGCATTCATCCTTACCTACACCTTCTTCAAATAATTCAGGGACATCCTCTGACCTAATCGAGGGACATCCTTTGAGATGAATAGGAGGGTGTCCCTCGATTTTTCAAATATTTATGTAATCTTAGGTTGATCTATAAGATTAAATTTGTTCTTTGTTAATGTTCGTTCTCTCCAGCTACTCCAAGAATAATCCTCTGGTGAAGAGACTATATTTGCCCTTATAGGGTTTAACTCAATATATTTTAGACAATCTATCAGATATTTATCTTTTTGGATAAGCATACTCTTAAATCTGCCCTGCCATAGATGCCCGGTTTTATTATATTTATTATTGAACCATACAGTATAAGTTTGTGTTAGTCCTTGCATTATTTTTGCAAGCTCATTAGTTTTTCTAATTTCTATGATTAAATGGAAATGATTTGGCATAAGGCAATAGGCATTTAGTCTAAAATGATATTTCTTTTTATAATGCTTTAATATTTGCAGAAATTTCTCATAATCTGAATCTTCTAAGAAAATATTTTGTTTTTGATTACCACGGTTGAAGATATGGTAACAAACGTTCTCTATGAGTATTCTTGCGCCTCGTGACATTTTTATCACCTCCAACTAAATAGACGAGAGGAATTAGTATTTCTCACAATATTTCTGTTTTATTTGGGGACACTCTTATATTCAAGTTAAAGCATGTCCCCCGTTTGGATGAAAGGATGTCCCTAAAAATTGTTTGAATTTTATTATTATGTGTTATAATTCATCTATGAATGAACAGGAATTTATCCGAAGGTGTCTTAAGTCAGATAAGGCAGCTTGGGATGAATTCGTAGATAAATATTCCCGCCTTATTTATAATTATATACACAGCGTCTTTAAGGTTAGAGGCATTAACCCCTCTGCAGATACAGTCAGCGATATCTTCCAGGAAATCTTTCTTAATTTAATCAAAGATAATTTTTATAAACTACGTCAATTTAAAGGAAAAAATAACGCTACCCTGGCCAGCTGGTTGAGGGTAGTCACAATTAATTTCTGCCTGGATTATTTCAAGAAGAAAAAGAGGGATAGGTTATCTTTGGAGGAGGAGTTAGGCGATTCAGACCGGAGCCTGAAAGATATGCTTATCGATAAGGGTGTTTCAGCCGATCAATTATTAGCTGACCGAGAGAGATTGCAGCGGCTTTCGGAGTGTATTGATAACTTAAGCAGTCAAGATAAATATTTCTTAGAGATGCATGTTTATTACGGCGTCAGCTTGAAAGAATTGCAGGCCACATTAGGGGTTTCGCGCAGTGCTATTGATATGCGAAAGATGCGCATTATCCATAAACTGAAGGAGTGTTTTAAAAGCAAGGGGTTTTTGTTAGATTTTTAAATAGATTTCGTCTATTATATAGAGGGAGATTATGGCTAAAATAGACGGATTTATTAAGATGATTTATCGATTTTATCGCAAGAGAGCCAAGCCTTTAAATTCATCTTGTCCAGATGAAGAGACTCTGTCTTGTTTTCTGGAAGGTAAATTACCAGATGACGAGGCAAGATTAATACAGGAGCATGTTATTGCTTGTCACCGCTGCTCCGAGATAGCTGCCTTATTCAGTCGCGCTCTTGAGAAGGAACCAGATGTGCCTGTGGCGCTGATTAAGAAAGCAAAGGATTT
>JAOZPD010000083.1 GCA_029932935.1 Candidatus Omnitrophota bacterium
ATACGCCTCAGCCATAAGTCCGTATTGCAATAAATGTAAAGGCTTGGGGTCTATATTGGCACCTACGTCAATAATCAACGAGAAGCCCTTCAGGGTAGGTACAAGTATAGCTATACCCGGGCGCTCGATGCCGGATAGCATCCCCAAAGTCAATGTCGCAGCGCAAACAACAGCACCTGTATTACCGGCGCTAAAGAAGGCATCGCCCTTCCTTTCCTTCATTAAATTTAATCCGACACATATAGAGGAATCTCGCTTTTTCCTTATGCTTAGAGCCGGCGGTTCTGACATCTGAATTATCTCAGAGGCAGGATATATAGAAACGTTACCGGGTGGCGTCTTATATTTCTTGAGAAATGGCTCAATCTGATGGGGTACCCCGACCAATACAATATCAACTCCGTATTCCCTGGCGGCCTTAACTGCCCCGCTAACAACTACCTCGGGCGCCTTATCGCCCCCCATCGCATCAACTATTATCTTCACTATTAAATCTTCTTAGAATTTCGTTAAATAATATTGACGGATCACCTTCGTGGCTTCTTCTTTTCTTTTTGCTTTATCTCAATTACCTGCTTCCCGCGATAATATCCGCAAAAACCGCATACCTGATGAGGTAGCTTCAACTGTTTACACCGAGGACACACGACAAGTTTGGGGAAATTTATTTTCCAATGCGTCCGCCTCTTCCTACCGCGTGCCTTAGAGTGCCTTCTTTTAGGTAAAGCCATCTCTTCTCCTTTATCGCACTATTGATATAGTATCCTATTTTAGCATTTGCTGCTGCCGACCATCTTTTCTCTAAGCGCCTGATAGACAAAATCGGGAACAAAACCAGATACGTCTGCCCCCAATCCGACAGCCTCCTTTAATAATTTTGATGATATATAACTATAGCCCTCCTGGGGCATGAGAAATATGGTTTCTATATCTGGAGCCAGCTTACGGTTGGTCAATGCCATCTGGAATTCATACTCAAAGTCAGAAATCATTCTTAAGCCACGTATTAAAATACTTGCCTTTTTTTTATGCGCATAATCAATTACTAAGCCGTCAAAATCATCTATGATAATTCCAGTTATTCCGGATGTTGCCTTCTTAAGAAACTCTACCCTTTCCTTAACGGTAAATAAAGGCTTTTTCTGGGGATTATGGGCTACGGCAATAATCAATTCAGGGAATATACGACTTGCCCGTTTAATTAAATCTATGTGACCGTAAGTGATGGGGTCAAATGTACCCGGATATATTGCCTTAACATACATAATGACTACTTAAATTAAAGCTCGGCATTATCTACCCTGCAAGCAATAGAAGGATAAAACCGTATCCCCGTACCTTGCCTGCTTAAACAGCTTTAAAATATTCTCCCGAACAGGCAGGTTGTCCTTTTTAAAATGTTGACAAATAATCAATCCATTGGGCGATAATATATCACAGCGACTGAGCATTTTCAAGGTTTTTTTTACCAGATCTCGATAATAAGGAGGGTCGAGGAATATAATATCAAACTTCTCCTTATTGCGCGCTAACATACTCAATGCTGCAGAAATATCTAAACCGATAATCCTGCATCCTGAGCCCTTATATGTCGCTTGCTCGGATTCTACGGCCTGCCCTATAGAGACTACGCTATTTTTAATTCTACCTATACATCTAATATTATTCTCTACGAATACTACCCTCCTGACACCTCGGGAAAAGGCCTCTAAACCCACTGCACCCGAACCAGCATAAAGGTCCAGGAAAGACAGGCCCTCTATCTTGCCCAGAATATCAAATAACGCCTTGCGAACCTTATTCTGGGTAGCGCGTATCCCCTCTGGGTTATAAATCATTCTGCCTTTATATCTTCCGGATATTATGCGTAACACTCCTAACCCTTCCTTATCATGCCGCTATATAATTCTCGTATCCAGGAAATCTCTCTGATAATTTTCTTTTTAGAGCCGAGTTCTGCCTCCATTCTAAATTGGGATCCAAGCGCAGCAATCTCTTTGCCTCATGACGCGCGCGCTTAAGAAGCTGTAATTGGGTTAGAGGATTGGCAATCCTCAATTCAGAAAGTCCGTGCTGCCTCTTGCCAAAGAATTCCCCTGGGCCGCGAATCTTTAAATCCTCCTCCGCAATGCAAAATCCGTCAGAATATTCTACCATTGCCTCTATCCGCATACGCGCCTCTTCTGAATCAGATTGAGAAATCAAAATACAATAAGATTCGAATTCACCCCGTCCAATACGTCCCCGTAACTGGTGTAATTGACTCAAGCCAAACCTCTCAGCATGCTCAATTACCATAACCGAAGCGTTAGGAACATCGATTCCCACTTCTAAAACTGTAGTTGCCACCAATATATCAATATTACCTGCCTTGAATTCAGACATCACCCCGTGCTGCTGCTTCGCGTTAAGCTGGCCATGTACCAAACCAACCCTACAGTCAGGAAACACCCTATCCTTAAGAAATAAATACATCTGATTGGCTGCGCGTAAATCAAGACTACAGGATTCTTCTATAATCGGATAGATGATATAGGCCTGCCTACCCTCTCTAATTTTCGATTCAACAAATCGATACACATCATATCTCTGTTCATCGGTAACAAATTTAGTTACAACCGGCTTCCTGCCGGGAGGGACCTCATCAATCACCGATATATCTAAATCTCCATATAGAGTTATAGCTAACGTACGCGGAATAGGAGTAGCTGTCATTATTAAGACATCCGGGTTGCTGCCTCTCTTCGGCAGAAATGCCCGCTGGGATACTCCAAATTTATGTTCCTCATCAATAACAACTAATCCCAAACGCTTAAAATTCAATCTTCCCTCAAGTAGGGCATGCGTACCGATAATAAGCTGAGCCCTACCCTCTTTTATTTCATTATAGGTCCTTATCTTCTTTGAAGGGGCAAGGGAGCTTACCAATAAAACTATATTAATATCCTTTAATAAGAGAGAGCTATTATAATAATGTTGTCGGGCGAGAAGCTCGGTAGGAACCATAATAGCAGCCTGATAACCACCACGGATAGCAATTAAACATGCAAATAACGCTACTATGGTTTTGCCAGAACCCACATCTCCTTGCAGGAGGCGACTCATCGGATAAGAAGAAGACATGTCTTTTTTAATCTCCTCAATAACCCTGGTCTGCGCAGGGGTCAATTTGAAATTCAGCCTGCCCTGGAATTCCTCCAATAATATAGCGTCTACCTTATGCGATATTCCTTGTTTTTGTTTCTTCCTGAGCTTTTTTAAAATAAGCGGGATCTGAAACAAAAAGAATTCCTCAAAAGAAATTCTCCTATACGACTCCTTCAGGTGGCTCATATCGGGTGGGAAGTGTATCTCAAGTAGAGATTTAGCTAAATTCAGAAGATTATTTCTTACCCTAATATCATAAGGCAATACATCAACGACCTCGGGAAGGTATTCCTCAAGGCAGCCCCTTAAGATACGGCGAAAATACCTCTGCGTTAAACCATCCGGTATCTTATAAATTGGGGTCAATCCTGCAATATCCGAAGAGGACCCAGCGTTGTCCTTATCAGAAACGATTTCAAACTCCGGAGAAACCATTTGGAGCCTACCCGAATATCTCTCCACCCTACCGTACAGGATTATATCCCTGCCTATCTTAATATAATTTTTTAGATAAGGTTGGTTAAACCAGACACACGATATCCTTCCCGTAGAATCTCCGGCTATTATCTCGAATATATTAAATCCCCTTCGTCTCCAAGAGCGACGCTGTCTGGTTGATAATATATGAGCCCTGATTGTTTGCATCTTTCCCTCCTGGAGCCTGGAGATTGGCAGAAGATTAGAGCGGTCTTCGTATCGACGAGGAAAATGATAAATTAAATCCTCTACGGTAACTATTCCTACGCTGTTGAATAATCTTGCTCTTTTAGGCCCAACGCCTTTTAAATACTGGACCTTAGTATCCGCATTTATCTTTCTTACCATAAATCAATTCCTGCGTATGAAAACTAAGCTTACAACAACAAATATCCCAGATAAAGCCGAAAGAGCAAAACCTACATAAAAAGAAATAGGCCAAAAATAGAATCTAACTAAATAGTCACCTTTTTCAAGAAAGATGCAGCGAAATAAATAATCAGCAGAATAGATTCTTGCTTGTCTTTTCTCTCCCGTAGAAATATCTATAACCTCGGCTCTCCAGCCAGGATAATTAATATCACTCAAAACAAAATACCCCCTCTCTTTAAGGGTAACCTGCAAGGACACCTCGTTATGCGAATATCTCAAGAAATGCACCGAATCACCATCGCCGCTACTGCCGGCTAAATCTATCGAATCAAGAAATGAACATCCCAATTGCCCCGCCTCAAGAATAACCGTCTCTAAGGGGTCAAAATCCTCATCGATGATATTTTTTAATATTGCCCTTGGTTCATTTATAATCTTCGCATTATGAACTACATATGCCCTGGGTAAACACTTAACATTCTCCCATATACGCACATTATCCTCTTCATAAACCACGCTCAAATCTGGGTTATTTAATTCAATATGATGGGGGAGTATTATATATTTAAGATTGGCTATACTAAACAATTTCAATATACCTGCTGAGTCAATAGAAGGATAAGACGAACATAGCTCAAGATAGTCATTATATCTTCCTAAAATAAGAGGCTCATATCCATTGATAACCGAGACGTCATCAAACACCGCGTTATTAGGAAACAGTTCGTTCAGAAAATAGGTTACAACGCGATACGGTTGGGCATTCTTAGCGCTCTTCAAGAAGCCCACCACCCCTCTATCCCAAAAACACATATTTATGTCCCCGCTTATAATATATTTAGCCCCAAACAGCCAGAGGTCTATAATTGCTATAAAGACAAGAAAGAATCTTAAAGCCCTGAGGGTTATCCTTCTGTTCACGAAAAAGAAAAGCAAAAGGAAGATACAAACTAAAAAGATATCAAGCTTGATAAAACTGAATAACGAATAAGACAGCGTACTCTGCGCTATTTCTAAGGGCCAATGCTTATCCTTCCAGAATTGCAACCACCACAATAGTAATCGAGACTGACTCAGGCATAACACCACAGAGGCCAATGTGGCCATGCCGGCAATAATACCTAAAAATAATACGATCTTTTTGAAAGCTGTACTTAACCTATTCCTCTCCTGCAGTAACCAACATAGTCCATAGGCAGAAAGAACACTGCCGGAGAAGACGAATAACACAAGAAATTTACTGTGCCCACGAAATTTGCTAAAACCAGGAAGAAAATAATAGAAAAGTTTTAATAAGGGCGTATGTCTACCTAAAGAGGCAATTATAGCAAATAGCAACAAACAGGCAAAAAATACCGTATGCTTATTTCTCCTGTAGAATATGGCAATAGCGCATAAGATAAGGGGTAAAATGCCTATATAGCCGCACATCTCCCAGATATTATATTGCCCCCAATAGGGAAAATGTACTGCGTCACCAAAAAACTCCGGTAAGAAATAGGTAACCAGATTCTGGAGAGGAAATGACCAGCTACCCACAAATCCCAGATTAGTATTAGCCCTATCCGATAATCTAACGAGTTCTATATTAGGGATAATTTTAACCGCGGCAAGCAGGAGGGATAAGAATAACATTACAATAAATGCCCTGGCTGAATAGAATAACCTCCCCTTGTCTCTGTCTCTAATAAACGCTGGTATCCAGAAATATATAAAATATATACCTACCCCTAAGAAGGTATAAAAACTATACTGTGGGTGCCCTGCTAACAATTGAAC
>JAOZPD010000084.1 GCA_029932935.1 Candidatus Omnitrophota bacterium
CTTTGAATTCCCCCTCATATCTATTACCATTAGGCCAGAGCATAGTCCCCTTGCCATTTATCTTCCCATATTCAAACTCCCCCTCATATTTACTACCATCGCTGCGATATAGAATCCCTTCACCATGCATTAAGCCATCTCTAAACATTCCCTCATACTTATCTCCATTAGCCCATATCATAAGACCCGAGCCGTCCATCTTTCCATCTTTGAATTCCCCCTCATATCTATTACCATTAGGCCAGAGCATAGTCCCCTTGCCGTATCTACGCCCCTGCCTGAACTCCCCTTCATATCTACTACCATTTTTATAAATAAGCGTACCCCTGCCGTGAATCAAATTATTCTTGAATTCTCCCTCATATTTATCCCCTGTTGACCAGATCATAACCCCTCTACCCTCCCTCAACCCCTGCTTGAATTCTCCTATATATTTGCTACCGTCTTTCCATTGCATAGTACCCTTACCATGGAACAAGCCCTCTTTAAACTCTCCTACATATGTTGGGTTATCATCCGATTCGGTTAATTTAGAGTTATTACCTATCTGCTGGGAGGAAGCTAATGCTGTAATTGACAGAAAGATTAATATCAAGATTATATTCTGCACTTTCATTATCCTTTTCCTCTTTTTTCTATCTAATTATACCACTATAATCAAAAAACTAACAAGTAATTTACAGAATAGCATCGCATTAAGGTTAAGGCGCAAAGACAAGAATGATTACTTTGTTACTCTTATGAATTTTGTTTTATATGTATCCTGCCGAGAATATTTAAAGCGAGGTAAATTGATGAGACAATGTTATGCAAGATACTATCTTAGATATAAAGGTGGGGGTAACTCAAATTGCGTCATTTAGTGATTCTTATTATTTACTCCGAACGCAAAAATGGTTGCGGGGGCCAGATTTGAACTGGCGACCTTTAGGTTATGAGCCTAACGAGCTACCTGGCTGCTCCACCCCGCTATTATTATCCTTTCCAGCGAGAAATATGTCTTTAATTTATTAGTACCTGATATTTCAAGAATACGTCAATTACTCTTCCTGGGGTTCTATCTTATAAAGAATCTCCCCTTTACGAACTACCCCGAGCCTCTCGCGAATTATCTCTTCCTGATAAACAGGATCCTGCTGAATGCGCGCAATCTCATTTTCAAGCAAAGAATTCTCCGATTTAACCTCGCTAATCTTCTCCTGTAGATATCTGTTTCTGTCTTTTAATTCTTGTAATTTAGTATAACCGGGTAGAAAGATGAACAAGATAACACCTATTATTCCCAATGAACGAAATATTGTGCCCGTATTCAGATTTAGAATCTTCATCCTTTTCCTTTACTGGCATACCTCGCCTTCCTGCCTAGCCCCTCCTCGATTCTGAGAAGCTCATTATATTTACAAACCCTATCCGTACGAGACAGGGAGCCAGTCTTAATCTGACCACACCCAGAAGCTACAGCCAGATGAGCAATGGTGGTATCCTCGGTTTCTCCCGAGCGATGTGATATTATCGATTTATATCTATTCCTGCGGGCAATCCCTATTGTCTCAAATGTCTGAGAAAGTGTCCCAATCTGATTTACTTTAATCAAAACAGCGTTAGCGATTCTATCAGCAATACCATCCTTCAGTATACGTGGATTGGTAACAAATATATCATCACCTACCAACTGAATCCTCTGCCCCAGTCTTTCGGTCATCTCCTGCCACCCAACCCAATCATGTTCACCCAAACCATCCTCAATAGAGATAATCGGATATTTACCAATCCAATTCTCATAGATATCAACCAACTGGCTGGATGTTTTAAGCGAACCCTCAAATTGGTAAATTCCTTCTTTCTTATAAAAGGAACTGGCAGCGCAATCTAAAGCTAATGCCACATCCTCAGCAGGGATATATCCTGCCTTCCTTATCGATTCCAGGATTAAACCCAAAGCTTCCTCGTTACACGAAAGCTGAGGGGCAAATCCGCCCTCATCTCCTACAGAGGTATTCAACCCCTTTGATTTAAGTAATAATTTTAAGTTATGGAATACCTCCGCTGCACAACGCAGAGCCTCAGCAAAAGTAGAGGCTCCTATGGGCATAATCATAAATTCCTGAATATCCAGATTATTATCGGCATGCAGTCCACCATTTAGAATATTCATTAAAGGAACGGGCAGAATTCTGGCTTTACCATCACTTAAATATTTATACAGTGGCTTCCCCGCAGAATTGGCTGCTGCCTTAGCTACAGCTAAAGATACTCCCAAGATTGCATTTGCACCTAAGCGAGATTTGTTCTCGGTCCCATCTAACTCGATCAGAATTTTATCGATATTTTTGTAGTCAGGCCTCAACCCTTTGATTCTGGGATAAATTTCACTATTAACATTATTAACTGCCCTGCAAACACCCTTTCCTAAAAAGCGAGTTTTATCGCCATCGCGTAATTCCAATGCCTCCTTCTCTCCCGTAGAGGCACCAGAAGGCACTGCAGCGCGCCCGAGGGCTCCATTGTCCAATATAACATCTACCTCAAGGGTAGGATTCCCTCGGGAATCAAGTATCTCTCTTGCTTTAATCTTTTTGATCTTGGCCATAGTTTACCGGTTATTTTTAACAAATTCTATCATAATTGTATCCTAAGTCAAGGATTTTAAAATTTATTGACTTTTCAAAGTGGATATGTTATTGTTAATTTTAACTGTACGGGTAGTTTTTTATCTTAATTTAATATTAATATTATAATTATAATGCAGTTGCGTAGGATAAAATTATTTTTAAAGTTCCACTGGATTAAAATACTAGTAATCATTGGGTGCATTGCTATATTTGTCTCTCTAGTAATCTTCTTACGCTATGCTATTGGAGCCTGGATTATCTCTGAAAGATATACAAAAAGGCAGATGCTTGCTCAATATTCTATGTTCTTCTATGTTATCCTTGTGGCTCAACTTATCAGCATGCCTGTCTATGCCCTGCTCTGGTACTGGCTAATGTTCCGAGGAGGACATTTCAAAATGACCTCTATGATGAAAAAGAGTATCAAGGGAAAGGATATAAATGTTTACTGGGATGACGTAATTGGCATGGAAGAAACCAAACAGGAGGCATTGGAGGTAGTCAGATTAATAAAAGATAGGGCAGAATTACAACGTGTAGGCGGTAAAATCCTAAGAGGCATTCTCATGATTGGCCCGCCCGGCTGCGGGAAAACATACCTCGCAAAGGCAATAGCCACTGAGGCAAATCTACCTTTTATCTCTATGTCTGGCTCAGAGTTTGTAGAGATGTTTGTAGGGGTTGGTGCCAGCAGGATAAGAAAGCTTTTTAAACAGGCAAGACAATTAGCCTACTCAGAAGGAGGGTGTGTGGTATTTATTGATGAACTTGATGCTGTAGGAGCACGTCGCGCTACAGATAGGGGGTTCGGTGGACAAACAGAATTCAACACTACCCTAAATCAATTATTGGTTGAAATGGACGGCCTTAAAGAAAAAGATTACAACATTGTTGTAATGGGCGCAACTAATGCGCCGGAGTCCTTTCTTGACCCAGCCCTATTAAGACCAGGCAGATTTGACCGGAAGATTTATGTAGATTTGCCAAATCTGGAGGAAAGAGAGAAGTTGCTTAGTTATTACCTTAAAGAGGTAAAATATGATCCCTCCCTTGATATTCCTCGTCTGTCAAGAATGACGGTTGGTCATACCCCAGCAGATATTGCCAATTTAGTCAGAGAGGCGGCCCTGATTGCCGTACGCAATAAAAAAGAGATGATTACATTGAAGGAAATTACTGAAGCTCTAGATAGAATAGAGATGGGCATAAAGCACAAAAGGGTATTTAGCGAAGAGGAAAGAAGGAAGGTTGCCTATCATGAGGCTGGACATGCAATTGTGATGTATATCCTGCATCCCAGTGCTGATGTATTTAAGGCATCGATAGCTTCGCGAGGAGAGGCATTAGGAATGGTTATTTCTCATCCGCGAGAAGAAATGCATATACGCACAAAGGAAGAGATGTTAGGAGTAATAAAATATTGCCTTGGCTCCTATGTGGCTGAGAAATTGAAATTCGGGACAACTACAACAGGAGTATTGCAGGACTTTAAACTTGCTATGGGTTATGCTCATCAGATGGTTTGGAATTTCGGAATGGGCAAATCCGGCCTTGTCGGCGATTATAGTATTCTAGAGGGAGGCCTAGACCAAACAAAGGGATTCCGAACCATGCAAAATGTATCATTTATCTCTGAAAAATTAAAAGAACGCTTAAATCAGGAAACCCAAGATATACTCCAGGATTGTTTGAAAGAGGTAGAAGATTTGCTTAAAAAGGAACTTGATCTTCTCGACCGCTTTGCCCAAGAATTACTCTCCAAAGAAGAACTTAATTATGATGAAATCGATGCTATATTTCAAGAGTATGGCATCAGCCGGCCCGAAAAACAAGCATGACCTGCCTGAATTATCCCCGTTCCTTATATCGTAAATGTTATCTTCTCATATTAACCATATCTATTCTAATTACTGGATGCGGACTAAGGGATGAAAACCAATTGTATTCCAGAAGTGCAGCGGAAGAAAAATTTATTAAGATATGCAAAGAGGAATTTAACTGGGACGTAAGCACTAAATTGGTTGGAAATACATTATGGATATATTTACCTTTTGAGAAAGATATCTTTCAACTTAAAGCGAATAGGTTCGGACAAACCAACAGGTGCCTCATTGGATATCTGGAGAGTGACTTCACCGAGAAGGTATTTTACTTCGAATATCAAATTATGCCTCTATTAAAAACAGAAGAGGCAAAGGGTTACACCTACAGCCTTACCGAGAGCATGGGAGAGGATTTCCAAAACTTGCTAAATGTCATCTATAGAGTCTATTTTAATGCTCAAGAAGAACCGGAGTTCTATGTTTTAGTGATGGCAGATATAATCAATGGGGTAGAGATTATCTATACTATTTATGGACTAGATCTAAAGAAAATATACAACCATGCTATCCCGGGAGAAGAATACTATAAAAGAATTCCGCAGGATATAAAAGGAGACCTGGCTATTATCCACGATAGGTCAGGTCGCCACTTATCTTATCGGGAAATAGAAATGGGAGAGTTTTTAGCTAAACAGATTGCCCAGCGTATTCGTATAAAATTTATTGGTACCGAAGATATATGTGATGCGCCGGAGGAAGAAATATTAAAGATAATCGCTTATTGTTTAAGAGCGTATCAATTTAAAGACTACCGGAAGGTAATTATGATAAATTTATTAACGGGAATTCAGATGACGAAGACGCGTTTGGATATGAAAGAGATTAAAGAATTTTAACCCTCCTACCCTCTATCTTCAGTTTACCCTCTACAAACAATCTTATTGCTTCAGGATATAACTTATGTTCCAGTTTATGGATCTTTGACTCCAGCGATTCAAGGGTATCATCCTGATTTATCTTTATTGGAGCCTGCAAGATTATCGGACCATGATCCATTTCTTCATCAACGAAGTGCACGGTAACTCCAGTAATTCTGACGCCGTATTCAAAGGCATCCTCTATCCCGTGAGCCCCTTTAAATGACGGTAGAAGTGCTGGATGAATATTCAGGATTCTAAACCGAAACCTCTGAACTAACTCGGGATTAAGTATACGCATAAAACCAGCTAGTACAATTAACTCTATC
>JAOZPD010000085.1 GCA_029932935.1 Candidatus Omnitrophota bacterium
TACATTCAGCAATGACCTCAGCTGGGCTGTAGCCTGGTCTGGGGGAGGCGGGGTCTGTTGATTCATCTACACTCATAAAGAATGCGGAAGTTAAATAATGTAAACCTTCTGCATCATAGATGATACCAGATAAGGCAAGCTCAATCTCATAAGGACGTACGCCAACGGCAGACAGCCTATCACAGAGTTGACGTACTATCCATTCTCCACCCTGCGTCAGCACTGAATCACAGGGTTTACTAAAAGAGTAATCCATCCAGCCAGCTTGTGGATAATAGCAGGGCTGAATAACCACTGGTTCCGCTCCATCTAAACCAGCTAAGGGTCTATCCCTTAAAGCTCGACGACGGTCCCTTTCAGTAATCTCTCTCTTTTGAATACCCTCCTCAAGAATATCCCAGAGTGTAGCTGCGTAGATAGAATATAGAAGATATGTATGATCTAAGGTTTCTGCATTGTCTCTTTTATATTTCACAAAAATGGCATCCTCACAAATAATCCCAACGCCGTTAATCTTAACAGGATTCAACAAAAGTATCCAGGCAGCTCCTGTATGCCCTCCCCCGTGGGTCTTAATTACCTCAACACCTTCTCTAACAGTGATTTCTCTTAGATTATAAATCTCTTCACCCTCGGATGTAACATCTACGGGCCCCCAGAAATCACCTATTCTGCGAAGATCATCAGCAAGAATAATATTTCCTATGGAGTCAATTCTATCTCTGTCAGTTACGACTCTTCCATCCATTAAAGCTACCTGGTGCCTAGAAGAAAGTCGCATAGAGGGAATATTAAAATCCCTTCTCTTTATATCATCAGTAATACTAACGAGGTGAGAGACTATCTTCTCGGCATCTGCTTCTTTAATCCGTTCTGACATCCTGATATAATGAATTGAGCTGCCGTTACCATCTGCTCTATACCAATGTGGATTAACGCCTGGTAGAAACTTAGCTGGCTCTATAAAGAGCCTCCAGCCCCTAGGGATATATTGATGCAAAACAACGAAGAAATCAAGAAGGGCATTTAAAATAGCTCTCGAATTAACTCCATCCAAGAGTATTACCGGCGGCAAGATATCATCTACTATCTCGCCGAGATTTACCACTGTCTCCTCGGCAATCGCTAATATTTGAATGATTTTCCTTTCTATATCCTTTCTTACAACCAAATCTTCTCCTGCTATCTCTTTAATATATCTATCTAATTGTGACATTAATTCATAAGGCACCCCCATATCTAAACCTATTAACACCTCCTGTGCCCTATCTTTATAAACTGGATCATCTGAATATCTTACCCTGATCAATCTCTTAAGAGCCCTGATGTCACTTTCTGGAATAATATCTCGCCCTATAGGAAGACCCAAAATAGTAATTATGCATTCTATTATCATAACTCTAAGTATAGGAGAGTCTTCATGTTGAGCTATTTTAAATAAAGGTTCCACTGCTTCTAACTCTTTCAATCTCGCCAATGCAGAACAAATTAATCTCTTACCCGACAGAGTAGCGTCTGGGAACATATAAATAAGTGCCAAACATACTCTATCTTTTTGCTGCTGCGTTAATAAAATATCCATTGCTCGCAACTGGTCTGACTCTTCGCATATCAAAGGACAGCCCCCTACAACCGAAGCCAAACTCCTTAAGCTCTCCTTGGTAAAGAAGGAGGTACCCAAGAGTACTGAGGCAGCTCTAACTCTTATAGTTGCGGAAGGATCCCATAGATTACTACTGAAATATCTTAAAGGAACCCCCTTGCGAGTTAACTGCCTCAGAGCTATGATAGCAATCCGGAATTTCTGTTCAGTATTGAGATAATCGTGATGTAGAAGCCTATCTATACATCTCTCTACAAAAGATGTAGCCGTAGAGAAGCATATATCTCCCTCTGAGTCAAAGACAGAAATGCTCTCAAGCTCATCAATAAGACGCTCTATCATAGTATCATCCTGAAGACAACACGCCTCCTCAAGTTCAGTAATAATATCTTGAACCTGTCTCGATTCTACAGATAAGCCTATCATAATTGATAGGTTGAATAATATATAATTAAATATTGGTTTATTGTATATTGATATGGGAGTAGTGGGAGCTGAAGGAATTATTATGTTACTCAACCAGTCTAATCCACCAATAACTGCTAAGATTAACAATACAGCCAAAACAACTAAGATCACAAAGAACAGTTTATACATACAACCCCAGCGTATATGTTGGGTATGTATATCGGCGATCTCTCTATCTGCCTGAGCAATATCAGAAAGGACCCTTCCGTCTCTTATAGTGAGAATCCTGCCCAGGTTCTCATCTCTAATTCTGCCTTCATCCGCTGCTAAATCCCCTTTCTGTATTGCATCCATTACTCTATCTTGCATCAATCGCACAGCAGGGGATAAATCTCTTAATCTCTTCTGCCTATATTCATTAAGGTTGCTTTCTCGGCGTTCTATATTACTTATTAATCTTGAAATAAACAATGCTATAATAGCCAATACCACAACTATAACAGCACATGTCTGCGCTAAGTTATCGAGAATGTTATCCAGTATACCATTGCACATTGAAGTTAGCTGTAAATATAACGTAGCATCCGTATCTATTAAATCTGGTAAAGAATTCGTTAAAATGGGTAGATAGCTAAAAAATACCGTAGTGAATATTCTCTCTTCCTTGGGCACGGTAGATATGATCTCTCGATTAAGCGATGATGGGGATGGGAGGGGGAGTAAATACAGATGAGTCATTAAACTGGTAGATAGCAATCCCTTCTTGAATTGTCTGTTTAATCTGTTGGCGGATAATATCGGCACTCCCTCTCTCAAGAATCTCCCAACTTTCTGTCTGAGCATAGCGAGTATAAATGCGACCTGCCCTATTGCTACTGAAAAGGAGGAACAAACGAGTACTTCCACTGCCATTCTCCTGGGCATAGACAAAGATGATATCCTCTTTACCAAGTGCAACAATGCGATTAATCTTGAGCTCTTTGTGATTGACCTTAACCATTGTAAAGCACCTCCTTCTAAAACTCTAATTTTACCTAATATAGTTTCTACTGCCTCTCTTATTGTTGAGGCAACAAACGGAAACTTAATTAAATAATGTCTATGCTGCCATAATTCCAACCTACCTGCTATTCTGTCGTATCCCTCAATTACTCTCTGTGCTTTTAGTGCCTGAATATGCGCAATTAGAGGAATAAAACGCCACAACGAAATAGCCTCTGTAATTTCATGTTTGATTATTGCACGCAATGCAATATAGTAATCAGAATGATGTGGAAATATATCCTGCAGTTCCTGACTGATTCTCTGGGTAAGATAAAGAGTCCATCTGCGTCTTGCCTTATTATCTAAACGTGGCTCTCTATGTATATGTATAAACTTATAATCTCTCCACCTTGCTGATGTAATAATACGCACACATATTCTATCCTGCCGGCCAACATCTATCTGTGGAGTTACTGTTATGAGTTCTCCAGAGGTATTCTGAAATACTGCCCTATTAATTACATATTTTATTGATTTAACATATAGATATGTTGAATAAGATAAAGGTACGCTAAGTGGTCCGAAGAATCCGCTATTAAATAATGCTGGTATAAAAACTAATACTATAATCATTAGAATAATACTTATTCCTATAACAGCTACCACAACACCATTGGCAGAAGGCTGCGGTGAAGCAGGTTCATGAGATACCGCATCAGTGGTAGTTTGCACTTGTGGCGCAGTTGTCGACTCCTGAACCTCAACACCCTCCTCTATGGCCTGAGTCTCTGTGGATAAAGGAATAACCAACTCTACCCCTTCCTGGAGTGGCGAAACAATTACTAGTTGCCCTGGATATATTAAACTAGGTTCAGAAATACCGCTCCATTCTGCAAGCTCTGTTACTGTTCTTCCATTATGTTGAGCTATTGAAAAAAGTGTATCTCCCGGTTTGACAATATAGATAACAACCTTATCTTGATTTACTGCTGCGAGTGCTTGAGTAGTTATCCCATATCTAGAGGCTATAAGAGGGAGTGTTTCTCCTGGTTGAGTAATATATATATTAACACTGCCGTCTACAACAGGTGTATAAACAAGAGAAGGTGTCGGTGTCGGAATTGCCGTGGGCAAAGAAGTTGGTGTGGGGACCAAGGTAGGGATTGCATTATTATCGCTTGAATCTGGAATATATTCTGCCTGAGCCGCCGGTGTACTATGTTCTACCAACCATTCATCAACGGTTTGAGAAGGATCTGGAAACGGCCTTAAGAAAGCAGATAGGAGAGCAATCGCAATTAATATAAATGAAATGATAATTGATTTTATTCCATAGCGTCTACGTACTGAGAGAACGAACAAAACACCCCCCATAGAACCAACCACGACAGGCACTACCCCCAGTATACCAATCATCTTAAACGCCAGATATCCCCCCATTACTATTAGTATTGTAGGAATAATTATTTGGGCAAGTAACCGCCACCCCTCGCTTTTACTCCTGCGTGCAACAAACATACCTACAAGAATAAGCGGCAGGATAGAGATTAAACATCCAAGACTGATTCTCTGCAGAAAAGCTAAGGTAAAGTTCTTGCTAAAATCTACTAAATAAGCAGTGGCGGGATCAAGGGGTCGCATTCCATTGATAATATACAACTTCAACAACAAAAGCCCTCCGGCTGCAAAAAACCAAAATATCAACCAGGGAAGTTTACCTATAGGACCGAACATGCCTGTACCCTTTTTAATCCCGAATGCTCCTACAGCGCCAACTGCAAGGAGAATAAATACTCCTACCGTAGCAAGGAAATCTATAAAATTAAAATTATTCCCTAACCAATTATAACCAAAGATTTGATTACCATATCCTCCTGCAATTCCTAATCCTACTGCCAAGATAAGTAATGCTGGTAGACTCAGCTTAAGTAACTTCAATACCATATCTGCTAATGTATCTCCCTTACCTGCGCCCTTCATTCCTGTGGCCATCCATGCTAAAGCAACAAATATCGCCGCTCCAGCAAAGGCCATTAAGAATGGTGCCAAATGCTGGAAATTAATATCTGTAGCGGCGAGAAACAGAAAAACAAAAGCAATACCCAAAGCCCCCAATCCTATACCTACTCCACAACCCATCTTATATATTCTCCATGGATTAATCATTCTTAATGAGCCGATGATCCCTTTCCATAGTAACCTCAAGACCCCTCTTCGGCCAAACAACATATTAACAAAAATAAATTCAAAGAGAACAATGAAGAAATTGCGCCCACTACGAACGGCGGCTCGGGCAATACCAACTATTACACCAAGTGAAATCAATACAGCGAGGAATAGGAACATGGGGCCTACTTCTTGTAGAAACGTCGTTGGGTCAATCGGCCCGCCGTCAAAAGCCAACGCCACATTTACAAAGACACCTAATAGAAATATGGGGGTTAACGATATTATTACACTAATTCTTCTAATTGATATTGTTTGTCTTATCTTTAAATTTATGGCTCCGGCCAAGCCAAAAAATGCCTGTCTCCCACAAGCCGCGGAAGGTGGAGCAAGCCGGCTTAAGCCGGAGCCAAAAACAGCCACCAGCAATCCTAAAAGGATACCTGCCACGGTA
>JAOZPD010000021.1:0-12049 GCA_029932935.1 Candidatus Omnitrophota bacterium
CCAATAATATGCGGAGGTATTCATCCCACATTAGACCCGGAAGGCACTATCAGTTATGAGGATATAGATATGGTCTGCATAGGAGAGGGTGAGGAGGCCTTATTAGAATTATGTACAAAATATAAAAATAAAGAAGATATCACCAATATTCTGAATATCTGGATTAAGAAAAATGGCAAGATTTACAGAAATCCGCTGAGGCCGTTGATAGAAGATTTAGATAGCTTGCCTTTTCCCGATAGAGAGATATTTGACGATAAAGATTCTACTACAGTGGTAGTAATGGTTTTGAGGGGATGCCCATTTAGTTGTAGTTATTGTGCTACACCCAGAGTTAGAGAGATATACCAGGGCAGGTTCAAGAGATTTGTAAGATACAGGAGCGCAGAAAGTATTATAAAGTATATAAAAGAGATTATGCCCAAATATCCTTTAGCAGAAAGGATTAAATTCTTCGATGATGTATTAAATTTAAATAAAACATGGTTTAAGGAGTTCGCTGTGATGTATAAAAAGGAGATAGGTTTACCATATGAATGCTTCAGTCATGTGAGTTTAATCGATGAGGAGACAGTGAGATTATTTAGCTACTCTGGTTGTAGAAAAATATCTTTCGGGATAGAAAGCGGGAATGATTACATTCGAAAAGTAATTTATAATAGACCAATCGAAAGAAAACAGATAATCCGTGCTTTTAAACTTTGTCAGGATGAGGGTATCCGGACATATTCATTCAACATGATAGGAGCACCTTTTGAGGATATGAAGGCCATATTGAAAACCATAAAATTAAATGCCGAGATTAAGGTCTCCAATGGGATAGGTTGGGGAGATTTGCCATCTATATGTTATCCATATCCTGGAACTAAAATATATCAAATTTGCAAAGAGAATCATTTTTTAACAGATAGTAAAGTTGATAGTTTTTTCGATGGTACTATTCTATCACAACCATCCATTAGGACTAAACAACTTTTATTTGTTCTGTATAGTTTTATGTATTTTGTGAAATTGTATAGCTTAATTAATAGATTACCAAAGAAGGTCAGGAAAATATGCAGCAACATTCTGGATGGATTGTTCTTATATAAAAGATTACCGTATACATCCATAATTTTCCTACTGCGCTTACTCGGTGGTCTCCTATACAGATTATATATTCAGGAGATTTGTATAAGAAAAAGGATGCCTAGATTAAGGCCGATAGTCAATATTTTGATAAAGAGATAAAAAATATCTTGGTAATTTTGATATTTTAGGTACGCCCGATAGTAGAGAAACAGGCCAAAAATGGTTATGAGCGGTAATCCTTATAAGATCTATGAGAAGGCAATCAATTTTTTGAATCTTATCTGTGATTGCTATATTCCGCTATGGATACAGAAGAGACAGGCTTTTATATTGCTGAGGAGGATAGTTTCCTTCTTCTTGATTTATCTTCCTTATGTTAGATCATATAAGTTAGAAGCAAAAATTAATGGCAAGTCGTTTAGAATTCTATATGTGGGAAGAGGGCATGAAATAGGATATATATCTGATGCCTTTTATCTCGGCAATAATATAGAGATAGCCTCTCCAATTCGGCTATCTATTTGGAATGTGCCGCAACGGATAAGTATCTTAGGCTCTCAATCTGATTTAATTGTAGTTGAAATCAATAAATTATTCGCAGAATATTTTTTAAATAAAGGATATTTTATCATACCTAAATGGCTATATTTAGAGGTGGATGTTTCCAAGGCATTGGAACAAATAAGAATATCAAAAAGTATAAAAAGTGATATTAGACGAATTCGTAAGTTTATGTATTCTTATGAGATTGATACGCTATCCAAGAAAATTAACTATTTTTATTATAACATGTATTTGCCTTATGTGTTTATGAGATATGGTAGACAGGTTGAACCTTATAGTTTCCGACATATAAAAAAGATAGCCATGCAAGGCCACCTTTTGCTGATTAAGCAGGAGAATGAGTATATATCAGGTATTATTTATTCTACAAATAGAAAAAAGATGTTTTTACATAGTGTGGGAGTCAAGGATGGTGAATACAATTATGTCAAGAAGGGAGGCCTTTCTGCTGCTTATTATTACTCTGTACTTCTGGCAAAAAGATATAATTGCGAAACGATTAGTTTTGGATTAGTCAGGCCATTACTGAATGATGGTGTTTTGCGCTATAAGCAAAAATGGGGTACCAAGATTAAAGATGCAGACAGGGGGAGTAATGTATTTGCATTGAAATTTGTTAATCCCGATAAATTAAATCTAGAATTTTTAAAACAGACACCTGTTATATTTCAGCAAAATAGACAGATAGGGTGTATATGCTGTATCGACGCAGCGATGAGTAGCATTACCAGTTTTCTCAGGCAAAGTTTAGATTTAGGTATCGATAAATTAATTGTTGTGACTCCGATTAAAAGCGATGCACAGGTAAGATTTGATGAAATTGATATTACAAAGAGTTAAACTATCAGCTATTTTTTGACGATAGGAATACGGTGGTTTAATATTTATGGGTAGATTTCGAGATAGCCTGGATAAAACTGTTATATGGCTTAATGGTTGGGCAATCTTTTCAATCAGAGGATTATTGTCAGGATTGCTTAGATATTTAACATTGTTTTTCTACCTTGTTTGTCCCTTAAGAAGATATATTGTTCAAGGTGTGACTGAATCGGGGGATAGATTATCCGTATTGTTTATCGGATTAGATAAAAAGGTATTTCATTACCTTTCGGAATCTATCTTTGCAAGAGGATATTCTCAACGTAGATTGAGAAATGTTTACTACTTTAGAAATCAAATAAGTAATATATTCAATTGCGAATCAGACGCAGTATTTATTGAGATAAATATTCTACTTTGTGGTTATTTCAGGAATAGAGGTTATTCTGTATTCCCGAAGAAGCTATTTGGCGTTTTAGACCTGGAGAGAGATATAAATGAAAAAATGTCAGACAAGGCGCTTAAATCCGATATCAGGTTGATAAAAAAATTTAGTTATACATATAAAATCTCCAATTCTCTTGATGAATTAATATTATTTTATAATTCCATGTATATACCATATATGAAAAATAGACATGGACCTAGGGCTATCATTAGATCATTAGACTTTTTGAAATGGGGGTTTAGAAAAGGATTTATATTATTTATTGAGAAGGAAAATATATTGTTGTCCGGCGTGCTTATTGTAAATAAGAATAAGATGAAGGATATTTGTGAGTATTGGGCTATTGGAGTACGAGGAGGGGATTTCAGTTATGTGCGTAATGGTGTAATCTCGGCACTTCATTATTATTCAGTATTGGAATTGAGAAATAGAGGATACAAGAAAATAAATTTTGGTTTTGTACGACCCTTTTTTAGAAACGGATTATTTTATTATAAGCAGAAGTGGACCACAGAATTTATTGAGGATCCTTTATCTATGTTTAAGATAGCTTTTAAAGTATCACCGCTCGGTAAATATGCCCTTGATTTGAATAGAGATTATTTATGAGAAGATGGTATTTAATATTCATCATAGAGATAATAATAAGATAACTAAGGAAGTTACAGCAGGGATAAATAAATGAGAGTATTATTTGTTACTGAGTTATCAATATATCCACCACTGGGTATAATGTATTTATCCAGTATGTTGAAAAGGAATGGACATTATACCAGATTGGTTAACATGGATTACATTAATATTAAAAATGCGTTATATGAACAACATTTTGATATAGTGGCATTTAGTATATCCTCTGTACTCTACTGGGAGAGTTTAAGGATATGTCAGAAAATTAAAAGAGAGTTTGATGTATATATAATATACGGAGGAGCGCACCCTACGGTATCGCCAGAGATGTTTGCTTATGATGTAATAGATGCAGTGTGCATTGGAGAAGGTGAGGAGGCCTTGTTGGATCTTGTCCAAAAATTAGATGAAGGCAGAGAAATAAAGAATATCTTAAATTTCTGGTTGAGGATTAATGGCAGATTTTACAAGAATTCAGTAAGGCCGTTAATAAAAGATTTAGATAGTTTACCTTTCCCCGACAGGGAGCTAATCAAAAATGATTCACCAAACAGTTCAGATATACAACCTATTATTACCTCTCGGGGATGTTCGTATGGTTGCAGTTTCTGCCTCCAGCCTTTTTATCGCCAGTTATATAAAGACCACAATTGCAGAATTAGGCAGAGGAGTATAGATAATGTTATAGCTGAGTTAAAATACATAAAAGAAAACTTCCAGGCGAGATTGATTTTGTTTTATGACAGTACATTTAACCTTAATCCGCAATGGGTTAGTAGATTTTGTGATAGATATATTAAAGAAAAGATAAATATTCCATTTGTATGCCAGCTGCGCATCGATGCAATCAGCTTAGAGAACATCAGGTATCTAAAAGATGCTGGTTGTAGATTAGTGGGGATTGGGATAGAGTCAGGCAATGAATATGTGAGAAATGTTATATTTAAAAAAAGAATAAGCAATTCGCAGATCGGTAGAGCTATAGAAATAATGAAAAAAATAAAATTAGATTTTTATACGAATAATATAATAGGATTACCTTGGTTGCCTGTAGAGTATGACTACCAGACATTAAGACTCAATATTCGCTATAAGCCTAGTTTTGCAAACGTCAATTTTCCTCAACCGTATCCGAAGACAGAACTGTTCTATATCTTCGTTAAGAAATATAATTTGGAGAATAACTTTTTTATGAATCTTTTGAAGAATAATGCTCTATTCGTCAATACAAGATATTTATTCAATCATAAAAAGAAAAAAGAAAAAAGAAAAATCGAAAATCTTCATCATCTTTTCCCGATCATAATAAGATTTCCTGTTTTATTGTCCGTGGTGCCTTTATTAATCTCTATACCTTTAGGTAAATTTTATCTATTATTGTTTAAATTAATTACAGGAGATTTTGAGTATCGTTTAGTATCTATAGAGAAAAGGAGAGTTAGAATTCTTATTAGGAGGTTAGTTGCGAGTTCAAAAAGGATATTAAATGAAATACAGAGGGCGAGCAAAATCCATTATTTCTAGGAAGATTAAGGTTGTATTAATCTCGCTTTATAATCCTGTTTCTTTATCTATTAGGATACTACATTCTGTTCTCAAGGATATAGATTGCTGCGAGATATATTCTCTGTTTTTTAATCACAGCCACAGAAGGAACAAGTTCAAGATAAACGTCATAGATAAGGATCTTGATCCATTGTTCAAAATTATTTTAGAGATAGACCCAGATCTTGTTGGAATCAGCGTAAATTCATGTTTCGTCAGAACTGCAGAGAAGATAACCGGCAGATTAAAGGTAGGTTTAGATTCTTTGGTTATCTGGGGAGGGATATATCCAACTCTGCATCCGGAGGAGAGTTTAAAATATGCCGATATAATATGTTTGTGTGAAGGAGAAGAATCATTAAAGGAATTGGTTTTGAGGCTTTCGCAGAAAAGCAATATTTATGATATTAAAGGCTTGTGGTTTAAAGATAACAGCAGGATTATTAAGAATAGTATGCGTCCATTAATTGAGGACTTGGATAAGATACCATATCCAGATTTCTCTGACAACAATAAATATTATATATACGGCAATAGAATTCTGTCCAGAGTACCATTTTATAGAACTACTCATCGGCTTATCTATCATATAATGACGATGAGAGACTGTCTATATAATTGTAGTTATTGCGTTCATCATTTATTAAGAAAAATAAATCGTAGAGTCCATACATATGTTAGGAGACGCAGTGTAGATAATGTAATGCAAGAGTTAATTACAATAAAAAAATATAATAATAAGTTGAGCCATATAATATTTTATGATGATAATTTTACTATGAATAAGAAATGGCTGAATCAGTTTTGCTTACAATATAAAAAATATGTCAATTTACCTTTTACCTGTACTGCGCATCCAGATACTATAGATAAAGAGATTGTTTTAAGATTGAAGCATGCAGGATTGCATACTCTGGGTATAGGAATACAGTCATCGCCTAAGTGTAGCAGCGAGATATTTGATAGACCCTATTCAGGGAAAAAGATACTGGGGCTGACACATTCTCTTCGTAAATATAATATAAAAATTGTATTTGATATCATTAATAACAATCCCTTTGAGAATCATTCAGAGTTCTTTGAATTTCTGTCAAGGATACCGAAACCATACTTATTTAATACCCATGAGTTAAATTTTTTTGATGGTTATAAGATTACCCTTCTTGCATTAAGTAGAGGAATGATCTCTAAACATGACATAGTAGAGCACCAAAAGAGGATTATAAGATGGGATATGTTTCTAGATCTTAGTAAAGATGGCAAACAATTGATTTGGGAAAGCTTGTATTATTTAATCCAGAAGAGATTTATTCCCAATGGTATATTAAGGCGTTTAGTAAAATGTCGCTTTTGCAGAAAATGTCTGATAGTATTAGTGCCTATTTGCGTCTTTTCATATCATACAGAGAAATACTGTAAATTTATATTGCAATATATAAAGGGTGTATTTCGCTTATTGTATTAAAATTGAATTCCTGGATTATTTATGTCTTATCTGCTAATTATAGAATTAGATGGCGAGAATGAAGAAATATAAATTTATACTATTGCCTTTAATTTTACTTATTGGAATCACTCTACGTTTTTATAAATTAGGATCGCATGACCTGTGGTATGATGAGATACTATCAGTCGAGTATTCCAATCATCTGGATAGGTTAGCATCAGATCAAAATCCTCCTTTATACTACATTATCATTAGACTTTGGAATAAATTTTTTAAAGGAAATGAATTCCTCTTAAGATTTCCCTCATTTATCTTCGGTATATTATCGATTATTTTCATTTATAAGTTAGGAAAATTTCTTTTGGGATTTTGGTGCGGGATATTTAGTTCTTTTATCTTTTCTATTTCACCCATACATATCTGGTATTCACAGGAAGCCAGAGGCTATGCATTATCAATCTTCTTGATAATAATGATGTTTTATCTATTTCTTATGTCTCTAGAGAAAGACAAAAATTATCTGTGGGCAGGTTTTACTGTATTAGCTACTTTAGGTATATATACAAGCTATTTTGTTCTCCTTTTTCTTCTTACTGGAACACTGATTATGTTTTTTAAAGAACATAGAAGATTTATAAGAAAATGGTTAATAAGTAGTTTCTTTATAGTAATATTATTTTCTCCTCAGGTATTATCTTTCCTTAGAGATATTATGGTTGTAAAGAACAACTTTTGGCTCCCGAAGCCGTTTCTGGGATCTTTCTTGATAACCCTCGAGAATTTCACTCTGGGATACAATGCTGCCTCTATGGACTATTCTATCTCGATATTGCTTTATCTATTTTTATTCTTTTTAGGTGTTCTTTATGCTGAAAGAAGGAGAATAACAATTTTACTATCCTTTTTATTTCTTCCAGTAGTTGTTACGTTTGTAATTTCCCATTGGATACCAATTTATATTGATAGACAGCTTATTTTATTCTCTCCATTTTATTATATTATTGTAGCAGCAGGATTGAATAGCATTAAGAGGACTGCATTGAAGATAATGTTTTTAATTTCCATTATGCTATTATCCAGCTTCTCCTTGTATAACTATTATTTGGATTATATACCTGCACCTTACATTCATCACATAGGGGTATGTATAAAAAAGCCAGTTAGACCAGCAGTCAGATATATCAGAGATAATCTCAAAAAGGGAGATATAATTGCTTATTCCAATTCCATAGTGGCCAGTCCTTTTATAAACTATTTGGATGACGATTCAGTAGAACAATATTATTTTATTAGCTCTCAGATTTATAACCCATACTGGGGCAAGATAATCAGGGAATGGATGTCAAGAAGAAAAAAACCATATATGATAGATTTGACGAGGAGTAAAGATTTAACTTTCAAAAGAATTTGGTTGGTTACCTCTTTATATAGAGTTGATGAGAAGAAAATAGATTATGACACTATCGCTGTGATAAACTGGTTGGAGGAGCATTATACAAGAATAAGATTTAAAAATCTTGATGGGATTTCTGTGTTACTTTACGAGAAGAGATAGAATAATAGGAAACCGTTTGGTAATAGATGGTCACACAGGTTATCCAGACAAAGGAAGTAGAGGAGGTAAAAATTAGGCAGAATCTTCGAATCTTACATTTAACCCAAAAATTACCCACCAGATAAGAGCGATCTCTGGCAGAAAAAAGCTAAAGTCAATAAGATTGTGAGTAAGAAATACGACATTTGCTGAGATTGCACCGGACATTACTTTATTGTTGCATATCTTAATGTTATCAATCGCTGTCTTAAATACAGAAGAAATCAACCAAAGTATTGAAATGAGTCCTATAATTCCCATCTCTGCCCAAATCTGAAGATAGGAATTATGGGCGTAGCGGACCTGCGAGAGATTGAAGTTCCCCAGTCCAATCCCCTGCCAGGGATATTTTTTTATTACCTCCAGCGTATCTCTCCAATAGATAAATCTCTGGATCACAGAGAATGTGGGTAGAGTATGTTCTCCGGTAGCCCTTTGGCGTAGAAGGAAGGTCGAAGCAATTATAATTAATAACATAGATATAAATAATAGTACTCTTTTCTTATCTAATTTACTCTGGAGGTAAGAATATGTTATTAGACCAATAGAGACGCTTATAAGAGCACCTATAGATTTGGTAAGCAGAAGCGCCAGAGACACGGATATAAGTGCAATATAACGCCGTAGACCGATAGGATTCCTATTTTTTGCGTTTTGCGTAGATATAATAAGGGGTATGATTATGGCAAGATATCCTCCCAATGCGTTTGGTGTGACAAATGGAAAATATACTCTTCTGCGTTGAATGTAATCCAGGGCAAATAGGGAAGGCGGGTTACTTTTTGATAGATAATCTAGGAGGTGTTGAAAGCCAAAAAGATATTGATAGATTGCTAATAGACTAATTAGGAATCCTCCCAGGGTTATCGCTTTAATTATCCGGAGCCTGTTTTTGCTATCTAAAGAGATAACAAATAAAAAAAGTAATATACCGTTTACATATTTATATAATTCCTTAACACTGTTAAATCTATCAGAGGAGAAGATTATGGAGATAAACAATGCTGCAATAAACAAAATAAGTGGATATTTTATGGTTCGCATCTTTTTATTTATAAAAGAGAAATCGCTGTGGACTAAGAAGAGAACGAGGAATCCTAGAAATATAGAAGAATAGAGATAATTTATGTATGGAAAGGCGAGAGAACAGATGAATGGTCTGATGAAGATTAAAATTAGTAAAACCCGTAGCATTATGTTATAATTTTATTCTAAAATAAAACAGGCGTCAAATAAATCCTTTATTATATTAATATATAATCGATAATCATTTTTGATTTAATCTTTAGTACTAAGTTGTACTAAAAGAAGGATATTTAAAAATGCAGTGTTTGGTTAGTGTAATTATTGTAACATGCGGGGTTAATGATTATCTTAAGCGATGTCTGGATTCGGTAATGAATCAGATTTATAAAAATCTGGAGATTATAATAATCGACAACTCACTTAATCGGAATTTCGGAGAAAAGATTCTTAGATATTATCCGGGAGTTAAGATATATACTGAAGAGGAGAATTTATTTTATACAGGAGCGCTTAATAAGGGAATAACTGTAAGCCAAGGGAGATTTATCTTATGTATCAATGACGATGTAGTCTTAGATAGGTTGTTTATCCGGGAATCTCTGCGTGGTTTCTCTCTTGATGCATCCATAGGCATGATCAGCGGAAAGGTACTTCGTAATGATGGGGTAACTATTGATAGCACGGGTCTATTCCTGACCCCCTGGCGTACATCTAAAGAGAGAGGTTACGGCAGGAGGAATAGAAATCAATTTGATAGGCCAGGATATATTTTTGGCGTAACCGGAGCCGTAGCATTTTATCGCCGTGATATGCTTGAGAGCATAAGGGTTAATTCCGAATACTTTGATTCTGACTTCCGCATGTTTTATGAAGACTTAGATATTGCCTGGAGAGGAAAATTGTTCGGTTGGAAGGCGTATTATCTACCTCAGGCAATCGCCTATCATATACGGGGGGGTACGGCAAGGCAACAGGCAGGAATAGATAGACCTATTGCACGCAGATATATTGATGATGCATTGCATCTGGATTTGATAAAAAATCGCTATTTAACCATTATTAAAAATGAATCGGTATTTAGTCTTTTGCTACATTTACCATTTATTATTGGTTATGATTTTTTGGTTTTTGGCTATATTATATTTTTTAGTCCCCATCTTCTTAAAAGGATATTTACAAATTTAAGATATATAACATCTTCTTTGAGAAAGAGAAGAATAATCTTAGATAAAAAAAATAAAAGACACAAATAAATTATTATTAATAAGAATTTAAATGTCTTCATAATAGCCATCCCTTTCCTTTGATACCTATCTTAGGACAGGATAGAGACTTATTTTTCTTGACATGGATATCGATTAATTATATATTAAGAGCACAGGAGGGGAAAATATGAGAAGAGCCTTCTCTATTCTTATAATGCTAAGTTGTTTTTTGATAATGAGTTACTACTTATGTCTGGCAAAGGAAGAGAGGGTCGGGATTCTGTTATTAATTGCAGAACAGAATATCGAAGGACCTCAGCGGGCCTGGTGGGCTAGTGAGGTTGATTTATCTACGGTTGAAGCTGAGATAGCGAAATATCTTATTGTTCATAGCTACAAGATACTGCATCCTTCTCAATTAACCGGAATATTGCATAGAGAAAAGGCATTCCGCCGCGTGAGTATATCCGATGAAGAATCAATAAGATTAGCCAAGCTCTCTCGGGCAGATTATATTATTTTAGGCAAGGCAATAGCCTCTGCCGGCAATAGTGTTCCTGGTTCAAATATGCGCTCCTGTTTTGCAAATATTACAGCGAAGATTATTCGGGTAAGAGACGGTGAGATTATTGCCTATTTACAATCTCAAGGCAAGAGTGTACATATGGATGTAATTACGGGAGGACGAGAGGCTCTTGTAAAGTCAGCTAGAGAATTGGCCACAAGGATAGAGGACTCTTTAGAAAAAGAATTTCTTAAAATTAAATCTATGTAATTAAGAAGTTAAAAGAATGTCTTTCTTTTAAGAATGTGTCCAATATTTACGAGGCTTAATATTATTAAAAATGTAGATAGCGTAGAGTGATATCACTATATCAGGGAGGTAGAAGATGAAAAGATTCTTCGTAATCTTTTGTGCAGGATATTTTATATGTGGATTATTAGGCTGTGCCTCTTTGCAGCAGATGATGCAGCCTACAGCACAAGTTGAGCCTACTGCAGGGGTGCAGGCTTTACCACCATATTCTGGTCCAAAGGCTCGTGTAGCTATAGCTGATTTTGAGGTTAAGGCTGCTAAGGCTACATGGGAGATTGGTTCTGGATTGCGCGAGATGTTGATTACAGCTTTAATTAATAGCAATAGATTCAGCGTTGTTGAACGTCAGGCATTAGAAGCAGTGATGAGGGAACAAGAGTTGTCGGCTTCCGGTGCTGCAGAAGAGGGTGCCAGAATTGAACGCGGGAAGATTAGAACAGCCGATTTAATTATTACTGCTGCGGTTACCGAGTTTGAACCTCAGGCCTCTGGTGGTAGGGCTGGTGTAGGTGGTGGTGGTAGTATCGGCAGGGGCGCCTTAGGTGCTTTATTGGGTGGTGCATTGAATAAGGCACATATGGCGTTAGATATTCGTGTGATTGATACCTCTACTTCTGAGATTATTGCTGCTACCCGCGTACAGGGTCAGGCTTCAGATATTAGTGGAGCTATTATGGCTGGTTTTCTAGGAAGCTGGGGTTTAGGTGGAGAATTATCTGCTTATGCTAATACCCCTATGGAAAAGGCAATACGCGTTTGTATTATTAATGCAGTTAAATATATTGCTCAGACTATTCCCGCGAATTATTATAAGTATTAGTAAAGGTTTGTTATATATATTTATAAATATAAGAGCAATTATTAAAAATATTTAAGATCTATT
>JAOZPD010000021.1:12149-19253 GCA_029932935.1 Candidatus Omnitrophota bacterium
GCTTAAATTAAGAATGTATTTATTGCTAATATTACTCTTTGGTGTTATCTATGCTATTGTTACTGTAATAGGAGTAAGCTTAGGGCTGAGCAATTTCTATTTTTATCTTATATTCTCTCTATTGCTTATGTCTGTGCAGTATATGATTGGTCCGAAGATAGTGGAATGGTCTATGCGTGTGCATTATGTCAATAGTGAGCAATATCCGCATTTACATCAAATAGTGGAAGATTTAGCGCAACGCGCAAGAATCCCTAAGCCTCGTATAGGAATTGCCGCAATAGCAATTCCTAATGCATTTGCTTTTGGCCGCAGCCTCAATGATGGAAGGGTATGTGTTACTGAAGGAATAATGAGGCTCTTAAATGAAGATGAACTGCGAGCAGTGCTCGGTCACGAAATAACCCATCTTAAGAATAGGGATGTACTAATGATAACATTGCTTTCAGTAATTCCTATGATACTTTACCGTATTGCCTGGCATATGTTTTTCTTTGGCAACAGGCGCAGTCGGCAGGCAAGTTCTAATGCAGTATTGGTTGGCTTAGTCGCATTTCTTTTTTATTTCATTACTAATCTTCTGGTATTATATGCCTCGCGTATAAGAGAATATTTTGCTGATCGTGGTTCTGTTCTTTTAGGCAATAATCCAGCCTGGCTTGCTTCAGGATTGTATAAATTGGTCTATGGTTCGGCGCGGATAGACAAACAGAAATTAAAGGAAGCCGAGGGGCTGAAGGCTTTTTTTGTTAATGATCCATCGCGAGCCTTAAATGAAATTCACGAGCTTAGACAGTTAGATTTGGATAGGAGTGGAACCATTGACCCCAATGAGCTACAAATTCTTCAAAGTAAAAAAATAGAACTCTCCTTTGGAGATAGGCTTCTTGAGCTTTTAAGCACCCATCCCAATATGCTCAAGCGAATAAAACTTTTATCAAAGTATAAGCCTTGACCGATATTAATTTTAGAGAATGATTTAGTCAGGGCTTAAGTTTGAATAAGGCAATTGAGCAGATATTCTGGATAACCCAGTTTCTATAAAGAAAAGATAAAATTTTGAGTTTTGTTTGTGGTTATTATAGGTATTTGGCCAGTAGATTACCCGAATAAAATAAAGGAGGTGCGAGATAGTGTTCGGTAGATATCTTCATCTTATAATTTTTAAGAATAGTGTCTTGGATTATCTTATTTTTATTTCTACTTTTCTATTTGGTATTCTGATTATTTTTCTAATTAAAAAATGGATACTTATAAGACTTAGGGTATGGGCAAAGAAGACTACCACCACCATAGATGATTTTTTAATTGATATATTCCAGAGTTCTTTTCTGCCCTTATTCTATTTTGGTGTGTTTTATATAAGTGTTCGCAATCTAACATTGCATTCTATCTTGAGCAGATTAATCGATATATTAGGATTGGTATTATTGACTATTTTTGCTATTCGTTTTCTGATCGCCATTATTAATTATGGACTTCAGACATACTGGTTAAGGAGAGAGAAAGATACAGCCAAACAGCGCAGTCTTCAGGGGATACTTAAGATAATCAAGGTTATAATCTGGGGATTGGGTATCGTTTTTCTTCTTGACAACTTAGGATTTGAGATCTCTACGGTAATTGCTGGATTAGGTATCGGTGGCATTGCAGTAGCTTTGGCTGCCCAAACAATATTAGGAGACCTCTTTAATTATTTTGCCATATTCTTTGATCGGCCATTTGAGATTGGCGATTTTATCATTGTGGGAGATTATTTAGGAACCATTGAACATATCGGTATTAAAACCACTCGTATACGCAGCTTGGGCGGAGAGCAGATAGTGTTTTCTAATTCCGACCTAACCAATTCGCGCGTTCGCAACTATAAAAGAATGGATAAACGCCGAGTAGTATTCAGGATTGGAGTTACCTATCAAACGGACCTGCAGCACCTTAAGATGATTCCTCAGATAATCTCCAATATAATAAGAGATACAAAAGATACAGTTTTTGACCGCGCACACTTCTTTTCTTATGGAGACTTCAGTTTAATATTTGAAGTTGTCTATTATGTTTTAAGTCGTGATTATAACAAATATATGGACACGCAACAGGAGATAAATCTTGCTATAAAGGAAGAATTTCAAAAGCAAGGTATTGAATTTGCTTACCCAACTCAGACTCTGTATATTAGTAAGTAGATCTTACCCATGAGATTACTAATACTACTTGCCTCTGTTTTACTGTTAGGTATAGAGATAGAAGCTGATGCTGAATTGGATTTGCTCAAGAAAGCCAGGATACTTTATAATGAAGCAAAGTTTGCCGAAGCAATTGATGTATACCAGGAGATAATTAGAAACAATCCTCAGGATATCGAACCTTATCTTAATTTGATCTGTCTCTATAAGGATCTAGCAGAATATGAGCGGGCAATCGAGCTTATTAATCAGGCCATGGAACATTTCGATGATGTTCGTCTTGAGCTATTTCTTGGTAGGATTCTTTGTCTTGATGGTAAATCGAAACAGGCAATATTGCATATGGAGCGATTATTGTCCTCTGGTGCAAAAGGGTATTATTTGCTGTTGTATCTTGGTTTCTGTCACGAAGATATAGGTGAATTTGCCGAAGCAGAGAGTTGTTATTTAAATACAATTAAACTTAATCCAGATAGTACATTAGCATATTTTAGATTAGGTGGTATTTATTATCAAAACCAAAGGTATGGGGAGGCAGCAGAGGTTTATCAGAAGATATTATCTCTGGATCCCAGTATTCCTGGTGTTCGTATGAGGCTTGCAGAGTGTTTTTTAAAACAGGGCGAGTTTGAGCACGCTTATAAGGAGTATGCCAGGTGTATAGCCATATCTCCAGGAGATAAATACATCCAGAGAAGATTGGAGGAGGTGAAATCAAGATTAGGAGAGAGTTTCTTCAGGCAGAAGGAGAGTCTTGTATCCTGGAGGAGGAGAAAGAGATCGATTCAAGTAAAGGCATCCCCCTCTGCAGAGATGGCACCGCAGGTAAGGATTGGTGTTGCAAAAATTAAAAATTCATTTGAGTTTAAATGTGGTGGTTCGTTTGAGATAGTCGATAAACAGAGTGGCGAGTTGCTTTATAAGGGAAATAAAGAGACGGTTTATCGCTTGACAGTGAATAGGAAGAGTGCAAATTTTGAATTAAAGGACGCTAAAGGAAAACATCTGTTAGAGTATCCAGGCAGGTCCCTGTTAATTAGAAATGAATCAAAGAATTCTACTATAACCATATTTGATCTCTCTTATGGTAGGGGAAACTTTTGGGCTGGATGGCACGATTGGCAATACCGTGGTGTAATCGAGGTCGTTCCTCAGGGCGATATCGTTCATTTGATTAATTTAGTTAATCTGGAAGAGTATCTTTACGGAGTGTTACCCTCTGAGATGCCCGCTGATTGGCCGGATCAGGCATTACGCGCTCAGGCGATCGCCGCTAGAACGTGGGCAATTAGGAATAAAACCCGTCATCATACTGAGGGTTTTAATTTCTGTAATACTGTTCATTGTCAGGTTTATAAAGGGGCCCAGGCGGAAAAGAGTTCTACTAACGAGGCAGTAGATAGTACCTCTGGAATGATTCTCGTCTCAGATGGAAAACCAATCGATATATTCTATTCTAATAATTGTGGGGGTTGTACTCGTGAGGGGATAATGGATACCTTTTTGGATCCAGAATTTCATTTCTTGCCTTCTCCTTTAGAGTTGGAGAATTGGTTAATGGGGAGGCCGCAGGCGTTTTGTAATTTAAAAAAGGAAAGAGCTGCGAACTTTCGATGGACAAGGTGTTACGAGCGAAGGAAATTACAGGCAATGCTTGCTCGATTCGATATAGATGTAGGCGAAATCCTTGGTGTAGTTCCTCAACGACGAGCAGGGAGTGGTCATTTGATAAGTATAGAAATTAGAGGTACCAAGAGAAGATATCTCCTTAAAGGAGAGAACAACATCAGAAAGGTTCTGGGCAATTTACTTAGCAGTGCCTTTAAGATAGAGGTAAAATTTAGCCAGCAACACTTAGCAGAAGAGTTCATCTTCTATGGGGGAGGTTTTGGGCATGCTCGGGGCTTATGTCAATCGGGAGCAAAGGGTATGGCTCTTAAGGGGTATGATTATATTATGATTCTGAATCATTATTACCCGGATGCAGAAATAGAGAGGATATATTAATGAATATAAAAAAGAGATTCAGGATTGCCTTAGCCTTAGGTGGGGGAGGCGTAAGAGGGCTGGCACATATTGGAGTATTAAAGGTTTTAATCTCACATTCTGTACCTGTGGATTTAATTGTAGGAACGAGTATGGGAGCGATAATCGGAGGTGCTTACTGTTTAACCCCAGATATAATTACCTTACAGCAAAAAATCTTAGAGATGCTTGCTCGTCCAGAAATAAAAAGGATGGAGTCTTTTTTTGTTCAGGCATCTGAGGAGGACCAGCAGAAATTTATTATTCAAAAACTTCTGAGCAAAATTAAAAACCTATATCTTTGGAATCTGCGTGCAGCCAAAAAATGGCTTATTCGCACAGAGCCGATATCTAAATTACTCGAGAACCTTTTTGATGATCGGAGATTTTCTGATGTACGTATTCCCTTTGCCTGTGTAGCCGTGGATTTAAATACAGGGACAGATGTTATTATTCAGAGAGGAAGAATATTAGATGCAGTACTTGCCTCCTCTTCGATTCCAGGAATATTCCCCCCTCTAAAGCAGGGGAGTAAATTATTAGTAGATGGCGGTATTCTGTCCTTGGTTCCAGGCAGGCAAGCCAGAGCTTTAGGAGCAGATTTTATTATAGGAGTAGATTTAACTCCTAAATATTTAAAAAGGGAACTCTTCTCGGGATTGGATGTAATGTTTCAAGCGGATTGGATTAAATCCTGCTATTTAAATAGATTGAATTTAAGGTATTGTGATTGGATTATAAGGCCAGAAGGAGTAGTCCCCCTTAACTGGTCTGCCTTTTCTCAAGGCTCATTTTGTATAAAACAGGGTGAGTCGGCAGCATTAAGAGATATTGCTAAAATCAAGAGTATGTTAATTAAAAAGAGGAGACTTTCTTTTTTAAAAAAAATATTTTTGAGAATAGGAGGAGGTTATGTGGACTAAGAGAAGCTTACAGGAAGCAATAAAAGATAGAATGAAAGATTATCGTTTTATCATCGCTTCTAATCGCGAGCCATACATCCATGAATATTCAGGAAAGAAGATAAAATGCGTCAAGGCGGTTAGTGGATTAGTTATTGCCCTTGATCCTGTTATGCAGGCTTCTGGGGGCATGTGGGTGGCCAGTGGTAGCGGTGATGCCGATTCAGATGTGGTAGATAAACATAATAAAATCCAAGTCCCTCCCGAGAATCCGTCTTATACATTAAAGAGGATTTGGCTCTCTAAAGCAGAGGAGGATGGCTTTTATTTTGGTTATGCCAACCAGGCTTTATGGCCCTTGTCCCATATTACGTATGAGAAGCCGATTTTTAACGCAAGCGATTGGGAGTATTATAAGATAGTAAATAGGCGCTTTGCCGATAATATTCTGGACGAGATATCAAAAGAAAAATGTTTTGTTTGGCTTCAGGATTACCATCTTACCTTGGCGGCAAAATATATTAAGGATAAGAAACCAGACGCGATTATTTCGCTCTTCTGGCATATACCGTGGCCGAACCCAGAGGTTTTTAGAATATGCCCCCAGAAAAGAGAGATTTTAGAGGGATTATTATCGAATGATCTTCTGGGGTTCCATATCCATTATCATTGCCATAACTTTCTGTCAACAATAGAAAACGAATTGGAGGCAAAGGTGGACTGGGAGGATCTAAGTATAACCTATCGAGGGCATAAGACATTAGTACGACCTTTCCCTATTAGTGTTGATTATGAAGGTATAGCTCATCAAGCGCGTTCTCCTGAGGTTGAACAGGCAATGCAGAATATACCGGATACAATAGACCCACCTTATGAGATCTTGGCCTTAGGTGTCGACCGGGTTGATTACACCAAGGGCATAGTAGAGCGCATAAGGGCTATCGATCGTTTTTTAGAGAAATATCCGCAATATCAAGGTAAATTTGTATTTTTGCAGTTCGGAGCCTTATCACGCATACATATCAAATCGTATAAGCAACTCATCGATAATATTCAGGCTATAGCTGAAGAGATTAATTGGAAATATGGCAAGGGCTATTGGTACCCAGTAGTTATAAGAAATATTCGCCTGGACTATGCTTCTCATTTGGCCCATTATCGTGCCGCCGATTTATGTTTAGTCAGTTCTCTCCATGATGGGATGAATCTAGTGGCTAAGGAGTTTATAGCTGCCAATATAGAAAAGAAGGGTACGCTTATTCTAAGTCAATTTACTGGTGCGGCACGCGAGTTTTCTAAGGAGGCGATTTTGGTCAATCCTTATGACCCGGATGGGTTCGCCGATGCAATAAAATATTCTATCGAGATGTCTGAGCTAGAAAAGAAAGAGCGCATGGAGAAGATGCAGCAACTTTTGGAAGAGAACAACATCTATCGATGGGCGGGTAAATTTATTTCTAATCTGTTAAAATTGGAGTAATCACAGCCTTTGTCAACAATTTAAAGGTGGTGCCAACTCGGCAAGATTCTTAAGGTGGCTCAAGAGGAATATAATAAAAAAGGAGTAGAGATGAAGGTTTCTAACGTGATGACACAGAAGATAATTGCCGTTCGTCGTTCAACGACATTGGCAGAATTGATAGAGTTATTCCGCCACTTTCATAGCTTTCCACTCGTACCTGTTGTCGATGAACACAATATTCTGGTTGGTGTTGTCTCGTTTCGTAGGCTTATTGAGGCATTTCGTACATCTAGTCAGGATATCCTTAAAACAGTACCCTTTGTAGATGAGCACCATCTGGATATATTTGATATGGATGTTACCCCTGAGATTGGTGAGCTTTGTATAGTCGATGATATTATGGAGACAAAATTCGTGACGATAATTCAAGATTCTTCTATCGAGGAGGCATACCGGCTTATGCAGATTTATCAAAATGAGCAACTGCCAGTCGTTGATTCTAAGAATAAACTTGTTGGTATGATTGGTGCAA
>JAOZPD010000086.1 GCA_029932935.1 Candidatus Omnitrophota bacterium
GTTCTTACGGTTGGAGCGGAGAGGCGGTTAGGAAGATAGAGGAGGTGATGAATAGTTGTGGTTTTAAAATAATGGATAGCATAAAGGTTCAGTATGTGCCTGGTAAGGATATATTGGGTAATATAGCGGGAAGAGTAAAAGATAATATGAGTAAGTTTTCAAAAATCTAATTTAAACAAATTAAAAAGGAGGTTGCAAAATGGCAAGCATAAAAGGGACGCAGACGGAGAAGAATCTTCTTGCTTCCTTTGCAGGAGAATCGCAGGCGAGGAATCGCTATACTTATTTTGCTTCTGTAGCCAGAAAGGCAGGTTATGAGCAAATAGCGGCAATATTTTTGGAGACCGCTGACAACGAGAAAGAACATGCCAAGAGATTTTTTAAACTTTTGGAAGGAGGTGAGGTAGAGATTAAGGCCAGTTATCCTGCAGGGGTTATAGGAGATACGGCGGCTAATCTGGAGGATGCCGCAGCTGGTGAGAATCTGGAATGGACAAAATTATATAAAGAGGCAGAGGAGACGGCCAGAAAGGAGGGTTTTGGAGAGATAGCAGACCAATTTAAAGAGATTGCTAAAGTAGAAAAGGAACACGAGATGCGATATAGGAAGCTTCTTAGGAATATAAAAGAAGGCAAGGTATTTAAGAGGGATATGGTAGTTAGATGGAAATGTCGAAATTGTGGTTATGTCCAAGAGGGCAAAGAGGCGCCAGATAAGTGTCCGGCATGTGCACACCCCCAGGCATTCTATGAGCTACTTTGCGAGAATTATTAATATTATAAATAAAGATAGTAATGAATGTATTGGGAATAAATGGTAGTCCTAGGATTGGAGGTAATACAGATATCTTACTCGATACAGCCCTGGAGGCAGCTAGGGGTAAGAGGGCGCAGACAGAGAAGGTTATTCTTAACAGTTTGGTTTTTTCTCCCTGTCAGGAATGCGAAAAGGTAAGAGATGATGGGGTATGTATAATCAATGACGACATGCAGAGTCTCTATTTGAAGATTAAAAATTCAGATGTGATAATCTTGGCTTCTCCTATATTCTTTGGATCTCTGAGTGCTCAGATGAAGATGATGGTGGATAGATTTCAGTGTGTTTGGAGAGCGAGGTATATATTGGGAAAGAAGATATTTAGTAAGAGACGAAGGGGTGCGTTTATTTCAGTAGAGGCTTCACATAATAAGGATTTTTTCAATAATGCCAGATCAATTGTTAAAAACCTATTTGCCGTTATTAATGCAGATTACCAAGAAGAGCTTCTTTGTCCTGGTGTTGATGAAAAGACTAGTATTTTAAGGCATACCGATTTTCTAATGAAGGCATCTGAACTAGGACAGAAAATTGTCTCTGTGCATAAGGAGGGGGATGGTTTATGAGAGGGCTTGTATGTAGTATCTGTGGCTTTATATCCATAGATGGAGTTGCTCCAGAGAAATGTCCTGTATGTGGCGCACCGAGGACAGCCTTTGAAGATAAAGAAGAGGCGATAAAAGACCAGAAAGATGCAGCTAATCCAAGTGATTTAGAGAAGAAACATATACCAGTTATCCTGATCGTTAAGAAATGTGATTTGATATCCAAAGGATGTCAGGATGCAATGGTAAAGATAGGAGAGATAGATCATCCTATGCAGCCAGAGCATTACATTATGCATATAGATTTCTATTTGAATAAGGAATTTATAGCAAGATTTAAATTCACTCCTGATAAATTAAATCCAGCCACAGCGCTTCATCTTAAGGTTACAGGCGGTAAATTGTCGGCAATAGAATGCTGTAATCTTCATGGTGCCTGGATTAGAGAGGTAGATCTGTCGAGTTAAAATGGAGGAGATTATGGGAAATATATTTTCAGGAAGTGAGATTGTAGAGTTGGGTATCCAGATAGAGAATAATGGTAAAGATTTCTATGAGGCGTTGATTAGTCAGACAAAAAATCATAGAGCAAAAGAAATATTCCAGTACCTTTCACAGGAGGAGGGGAAGCATATAGCCGTTTTCAAAAAAATATTGGATTCGGTACATAAGTATGAACCTCCAGAGTCATATCCGGGAGAATATTTTGCTTATATGGCTGCCCTGGCGAGTGATTGTGTATTTACGCAGAAAGATAAAGGCATCGAAATGGCCAGAAATGTAAGCAGTGACAAGGAAGCAGTTGAGATGGGCATAGGTTTTGAGAAAGACTCTATTCTTTTATACCAGGGTATGAAGAGGGTTGTGCCTGAGTACGACCATAAGACAGTTGAAGAGTTGGTTGCTCAAGAGCAGATGCATTTAAGACAGCTGTCTGATCTGAAGAAAAATTTATAATTAATGGAGGTCCAATTATAATGGATAGGATTGTAAAAATATATACTACCCCTACTTGCCCTTATTGTATTATGGTTAAGCAATTCTTAAAAGATAATAATATAGATTTTGAGAATATTGATGTTTCTTCTGACCAGTTGGCGGCAGAGGAGATGATGCAGAAATCTGGCCAAATGGGTGTACCAGTGTTGGATGTTAATGGAGAGGTAATAATTGGTTTTGATAAAGAAGCCATAATTAGGGCATTAGGAATATAAGAATAAATGATATATGATTTAATTATAATTGGAGCCGGTCCAGCTGGCATAACAGCGAGTGTTTATGCTGCTCGTAAAAAGATTGATTTTTTAGTTATCTCTAAAGATATTGGTGGTCAGGCTGCTTTGAGTGGTGATGTAGAGAATTATACAGGCTATCAATTCATCACCGGTTCGGATTTAGCTCTAAAATTTCAGGAGCATATGAACTCTTTCGGTATAAAGGTCAATATGCCTGAGAGGACAAGAGGATTACGCCTCGAGGGCAATAATCTAATAAGAATAATTACTGATAGAGATAGTTATCTCTCAAGGTCTGTAATAATTGCTACCGGTAAGCGTCCTCACCGTTTAGATGTTGAGGGAGAAGAGGCATTTAGGAATAAAGGAGTTACATATTGCGCTACTTGCGACGGGCCTATATTTAAAACGAAAAGAGTGGCTGTAATCGGGGGAGGCAATTCTGGTTTAGATGCTGCGCTTCAGATGTTAAAGATTTCTCCGATGGTTTATATTATTAATGCTACCTCACAACTCACAGGAGATGCTGTAATGATTGAAAGATTGAAGCAGTCTCCCAACGTAGAAATCTGGAACAATTCTCAGGTGAGGAGAGTTTACGGCGATGTATTTGTGAAGGGTATAGAGGTGGAGAGAGAGGGTAAATTATACCCTATAGATGTAGAGGGAGTTTTTGTAGAGATAGGTCTCATTCCTAATTCTGAATTTGCAGATATACTGACTCGGAATGAACAGGAAGAGATAATAGTCGATTGTTATAATAAGACTAATCTGGAGGGTATTTTCGCTGCGGGAGATGTTACTAATGTTCCCGAGAAACAGATTATAGTGGCTTGTGGAGAGGGAGCGAAGGCATGCCTGTCCGCATCCAGATATCTGTCTACGCATAAATTCTAGTTTAGATTTTTACCTGGATAATATATTCAATAATATTTATATATCAATGATAAGATTACCTCGCAATATAATTTATTTTTTTGAACAGCAGAGATTTGTTATTGTCTCTACCTTGGACCATAAAGATAAGATACATTCTTCAGCCAAAGGGATTGTGGGAATTGAAGAAACGGGCAGAGTTTATCTTATAGATCTTTATCAGGCAAACACATTTAATAATCTTAAAAGAAACCCTACCATAAGTATTACTGCCATAGATGAACATCAATTTATAGGTTATACGTTAAAAGGCAAAGCAGAGATAGTACAGAAATCGGAGATTGGAGAGACTGTTATGAGAAATTGGTATGATAGAGTTGTTCAAAGAATTTCGCAACGGGTAGTTAAGAATATAAAAGAAGATAAAATTAATTCTCAGCAGCCCGAAGCATTTTTCCCGCATCCGCAGTATCTTATTAAAATGAATGTAGAGGAGATAGTTGATTTAACGCCCGGACATTTAAAAAGGCATATTAAGGCAAATAAGAATAATAAGAGTTAATGGATAATTGTATTATTAATATAATCCTGCAAAAATTGCCATCCACTCTTATCCCCTTATTTTTGTAGTATATATCTTCCTATCTGGTCAGGCGTTATGTTATATAATATTAAAAATACATCTTGACAGAATATTATTTTATTTATAATATAAGTTATAATAGGTTAATATAGGTTAATATAGGTTAAAAAGGAGTATAGTATAAATGAAAAATAACGTTTTAACAACACAAGAATTGTCAAGATATTTGAAATTGAACGAAAAGACAATTCTGAAGATGGTTAAGTCAGGTGAGTTACCAGGGGTTAAAATAGCCAATCAATGGCGTTTTTATCTCTCCGTGGTAGATAAATATTTACAAAATAAGATTGTTCAATCTCTGGAGCAAAGTCTTTCTAAGGCCACTAAGGATATTATGCCCTTATCACGTCTAATAGAGCATTCTTTTATTATCTTGGACTTAAAATCAAACAGTAGAGATGGGGTGCTTTATGAACTGGCTAAGATTGCAGAGGATGCCGGTATAGCTATTTCAGCCGAAGATGTTTTTGAACAGTTACAGAATAGAGAGAATATGTTAAGTACAGCTGTGGGCAATTGTATTGCTATTCCACACCCGCGCAACCCCAGCGAGGAGTTATTTAGAAGGTCTAGCGTTATCATAGCGCGTTCTTTAAATGGCGTAGATTTCTCTTCGCCGGATGGGAAGAAGGTGCATCTTTTCTTCATGGCCTGTGCTACTGATATTACGCTGCATCTAAAACTTCTGTCGAAGATTGCTAAATTACTTGAGAGTAAGAATGTTTTCTATAAATTTATGAATGCAAATTCAAAAGAGGATATTATAAAGATATTGTTAGAGAGTGAGAGGATAACTATAGTAAGTGTTGAGAGTTGAAGTTTGTTCTTCGCAGGGAGGCGATTGATTATGTTGGTAATTGTTATGCATAACAACCAGGATTATCTTGATCACCTTGCTCAGTTAGCAAAAGAGGAAATGATACGAGATATTACTATTATAAAGAGGAAAAATATTGGAACCCGTCTAATAGGTGGAGATGCGACTTTTACTTTCTCCAGAGGCAAGGTAATAGATGCTTACGATAAGGCTTTTATAGCTGTAGTCAAAGGCGAAGATATGACAAAGAAATTCTTATATACGATAAATCATGATAACTACTTAGACATAATTAACATACAGGATAAGGGATTCGTTTGTGCGGTTCCTTTTCATTATATAAAGGATTTTAAATTAGATATATCATGTAGTAGAAATGAGGGAGGCACAGGAATGAAAATAGGTGAGTTTCTCAGAGAAGATAGAATATTGTTAGATTTAAATGCTTCTGATAAAGAGGCAGTAATTAAAGAATTGGCAGAGGTATTAAGAGATTCAAAAGAGATATCCGATTTCGATTTATTCCTTAAAGATATTTTCGCGAGAGAATCTTTGAGTACAACCGGTATAGGTAATTATATAGC
>JAOZPD010000087.1 GCA_029932935.1 Candidatus Omnitrophota bacterium
TTCGGATCAATAAGCTTCTCGTAGGTAAACTTTACATCCGCAGCTGTAAAAGGCTCACCGTCATGCCAGCACACATTGTGTCTCAAATGGAAGATGATTATTCTTCCGTTATCTTTAATCTCCCAATCAGTTGCTAAGTCTCCGATTAGGTTAAGTTCGGGATCATATTTAACCAATCCATTAAACACAGCACCAACTATGTCTGCTGAAGCTGAATCGGAAGCCAAGATTGGCACAAGCGTACGCGCATCGGAGATAGAACCTACCACCAGAGCATCCCCTGAATCAACAGCATAAACGAAAGAGGTATCTATCATAAGCATGCTGCACAATACAAAGAAAACAGCGAATATATTTCTTGAAATGGAAAACATTAAAAAAACTATCCCGAGAGCTCGGGATAGTTCCGATTTAGATTCTTTCCGCAACATAAAAATTATTCCACCGCACTCTCCTGTTGACCAGGAGGCATCTCTTCATCCTCCTGTACCTGCTCCTGCTCACCCTGAGTCACAGAGAGAGCAGAATCAATAGGATGCTCCACCCTCTCTGACTCTTCCTGAGGAGTAGAAATCGCCTTTTCATCAATAAGCGAACGACTCTGACGAGCAGCTAAGAGTGCTAAAGAAATCGAGGTAAACAAAAATATGCAGGCAAATATGGCAGTAAAACGAGTGAGGAACGCACTTGTCTTTGTGCCAAACATTGACTCTACGCCAGAAAATGACTCAATCAAACCTCCGCCGCGGCCGCGCTGGATAAGAATCACCACAATCAATAAAACTGCCACCAGTATATGAACTATCAATAGCAGAATCTGCATCTAATTCTCCCCCTTGGCACAAACCTTTATAATCTGAGTAAAGGAATCCTCCTTAAGGCTTGCCCCTCCTACTAAAGCCCCATCAATATTCGGCTGATTAATAAGCTCTTCGATATTATCCGCTTTAACGCTACCACCATATTGAATGCGGACTGCCTCTGCTATAGAAGTATTATACATCTCACTCAATAAATTGCGAATATATTTCTGTACCTCTTCTGCCTGAACAGGAGTGGCGTTCCTGCCTGTGCCGATTGCCCAGACAGGTTCATAGGCAATCACGATCTTCTCCGCCTCCGCAGCAGGGATATCCTTAAGCCCCCCAAAAACCTGCTCTTTAATAATCTCTAATGTCTTATTTTCCTCTCGCTGAGGAAGAGTCTCCCCTACGCAGAGTATAGGAATTATATTGGCTCTCAGAACTGATTTAATCTTCCTGTTTACTGTTTCATTGGTCTCAAAGAAATACTGCCGCCTCTCGGAATGTCCGACAATGACGAATCGACACCCTACATCTTTCAGCATTCCTACGGAAATCTCTCCCGTAAAAGCGCCCTGCTCCTGCCAATAGACATCCTGCGCCCCCAACTGGATGTTGGAATCAGCAATGATATCATATACCGCAGATAGAGCAGTAAAGGGAGGACAGAGCACAATATCCAGATTATGTAAATCAAGAACCCCCCTCTTTATGCCGTTGGCTAATTCAATAGCCTCTGGAATATTTTTATGCATCTTCCAATTTCCAGCAACTATTGGCTTCCTCATCTTTATTATTATTGTTTATCTGCCAGGGCAGCTATACCCGGCAGGACCTTGCCTTCCAAAAATTCAAGCGAGGCCCCTCCGCCGGTAGAGATATGTGTCATTTTGTCTCCCAGGCCAAACTTGGCAACTGCAGCTGCCGTATCTCCCCCGCCGATAATTGTAACAGCGGTAAGCCCGGAGAGAAATTGAGCAATTCGTCGTGTGCCATTATCGAAAGCGTCTATCTCGAAGATACCTAAAGGGCCATTCCAAACTACTGTCTTTGCGCCTTTTAGCTTGCCCTCAAATAACTCTATTGTTCTTGGTCCTATATCTACGGCTATCTTGCCATCGGGTATATCGCCCTCTACCACAATCCCCGCTATACCAGCTTCAATCTTATCAACCACTACATGGTCAACCGGAAGGATTATCTCCTTTCCTGTCTTAAGCGCCATATTTAAAATCTCTTTGGCCAGATCAAGTTTTTCTTTTTCTAATTTTGAATTACCTATCTTTACACCTCTGGCTAAGAGAAATGTATAAGCCATCCCTCCCCCGATTAATAAGCAGTCGCACTGCGGCAGTAGATTCTTAATAACATTGATCTTGTCAGAAACCTTGCCTCCTCCCAGAATAACCACAAAAGGTCTCTGGGGGTCCTTAAGAGCCTCCCCCAGATATCTAATCTCCTTATCCAGAAGAAAACCTGCAACAGATTGCAGAAAATGCGTCACACCCTCAGTGGAAGCATGAGCGCGATGGGCAGTACCAAAGGCGTCATTAACAAATACCTCACCTAATGAGGCAATCATGCTAGCAAATTTTGGATCATTCTTCTCCTCCTCAGGATGAAATCTTAAGTTTTCAAGGAGAATAATCTTCTCTTTGGCGTTATCAATCTCCTGCTTTACCTTCTGCCCAACACAATCCTTTAATTTCTTGACCGGCTGACCGAGAAGTTGTTCCAATCTCCTGGCAACCGAATTAAGACGGTACTCCTCCATTATCTTGCCCTTGGGCCGGCCAAGGTGACTCATGAGAATCACTCTCCTGGCCCCGCTATCCAGAATATATCTTATCGTTGGCAAACTAGCCCGAATCCTAGCATCATCTGTAATATTTAACTGCTCATCCTGGGGCACATTGAAATCAGCGCGAACTAAAACCTGTTTATCCTTCAAGTCTATATCCCTTACCGTGAGCTTACTCATACATTAACTCCTCTCTATTTTAGAAAGGTATTATATCTCATCTTCTTATCTTTTCAAGTATTTAATTTTAGAAATTACTATCAATGATAATAACGATATACTGATTACCTTTAATGCAGAAATCATCATACAGGTACTGGGTAAACCTAAGACGGAAAGAAAGAACACGCCGCTTAAGATAGCGGCAAACCAACCGCCTGCAAGATCAGCAGCATAAATCAATCCCACGGTCTCTCCTAAACGATTACTCTTTTTCAAATATATCTTATTTGCTAAGGGGAACTCCGCCCCTACCCAGAACCCGGTTATAATACATAGAATAAAAAATACAAAATGCAAAGGATAAGACAGAATAATAAAAAGGATAATTAGACTCCAGGCAGCTATTGCTATTTCCAGCATGATGAATATCTTAAGAGGATTGGCCATCCTCTCCAAATGCCTGCTTATCAGTATACTCCCGGCAGCAGCTCCAGCCATAAATAACGTAATCAACATCGCTATCTGATAGTAAAGATAACCATATATAATCTGAAATGAAAATATGATTATTAGATTAGTCAACATTCCGAAAAAACCCGTGCTGACTACAGCGTATGGTACAGCAAAATTGAATCTCCTGTGCCCGCGAAACAGAAATAAAGACAGGAGAAAAAAGATGATAAAAACCACGGCAATTGTGCTCAGTCCAATCTTCTCTAAATTCAAAAATAATACTTGCCACCCAGGACTAAACTGCGCACTCCACAGGCTTAATGTTTTAAATAAAGCGAATCCTGCAAAATCACGATTACCCCTGACTGTAGCGTTGCTCAAAGAATCCTCAAACCATTCTACCCGTTCTGGGTCTAATCTATATTCGATGTAGGATGGAAGTAATAATTCCGGGGACAGCCGCTTTTCTTTAATACGCCTGATAATCGAGGTGCTGTCTATCTGCGTAATTCCCGGGGAATCTGACGCAAGAAAGATATTAGAGTCTCCGGGGATAATCCGAATATGAGAATAGGCTCTTTTCAAGGAATTAATAATGCAGGCGTTTAGACCTTTTAGTTCCCGATTCAAATAGGTAAAAGAGCCAGGCAGTGTAAACGTAAAGATTCCTCCCGGGTTTAATATCTTCTTTGTCTCTTTAAAAAATTCCTCCGTAAACAAACGATTTGTCTGTAAGTCTGAAGGCGATGATAATCCTAAGAATATGACGTCATATTTCAAATTGGTATTCTTGACAAAAAAACGTCCATCAACATTTAATACATTTACTCTTGAATCCGAAAGCTCCCTCTCTGTTAAATCCGTGGAATAGATTTTAAGCATGCGCAGAATCAATGGGTCTATCTCTACATAGTCAATCCTTGATAAATCAGGATACCTCAGTATCTCATTAATCAAGCCGCCTGCCCCACCGCTGATAATCAAAATGTGACTGGGATGCCCATGAAAGAGCAGCGGGAACCAGGAGAAGGCCTGAGTAAAGATTGTATTCGGATAAGGACTGGTTATCGCTGGTAGCCCATCGAGAAAGAATGTATATTGCTCCTCCTGTCTGGTCACTACAATATTACCATAAATAGAGTTAGCATAATCTATAACCTCCTGATTCCGCCATTGAATCTCTATCGATGATTCCTGTAATCGATCAAAAACAGGAATACAGATAAAGAACAAGAGGATTATAAATGCCACGCCGCACTTTCTAAATAAACATCTTCTCTTTAGGCCAGACGACGAGGTATATAAAAACCACAGCATTATGATATTTATGAATACAACAATAAGAATGACACGAAATGAATCAAATGCAGGGATAAAATAATAGGTGAATATTATCCCTGCTAAGATGGTACCGATTGTCTCCCAGAAATAAACCTGAGCGGCAGCACGGCTCTGGATATATTCGATGCTGGAGGCATAAATTTTAACGCACAAACTGAACAATCCCCCGTGAAGAAAAGCAACCGGGAATACGATAAGAAAAGATACCCACAGTATGGAATCAATCCCTAAGCCCAATCCAGAGGGAATGTTAAAAATTACTTTAAATGTCCGTGCAAAATACAAACATACAACGGAGCTAACTATAAAACCGGCCGTCATTATCCCAAATGCCAACTGTCTCTTATTAATCCGGTCGGAGAACCTACCCAATAACAATGCACCCATCGCCTCAAGAATCACCCAATTAGCCAGAATTATACCTACGGTAAGCTCATTCCCGTAGAAACCTACTAGCATCTCCCGCAATAACAATACCTGAACAATAAGTCCACTAAAACCAACGATTATTACAGCAATAATCAACATTATCTGTGGTTATCTTTTGAATATCGGGTAACTGGAGGAAATAATACTATACAATGTCGAACTTAATTGTTTACGAGAAATATTACCCGTGGATTGTGAGGTTAATTCTAATTTGGTGTGAATCATCACAGTAACCTCAATATATCTTAACCGCAAAACACCTATAAAATGACGTATAAATTTTACCTGACCATACCAACAGATTTTATCGCGGTTAGAATAATCAATGTCTTTTCCGTTGAGCTTCGTATAATAAATCGTAACCGGTATAATACAAGCACGGGATTCCAGGGGTGATTCAAAATGTACGGATTGAAAAGAAAGGAGCTGCCCTCCATTCGTAGAAGTGCCCA
>JAOZPD010000088.1 GCA_029932935.1 Candidatus Omnitrophota bacterium
GTCTATCTTGAGCAGTTATCTCAAGCTGCGTTTTTGAACAATCTGGATTTAATGCCCTTTCTAAATCTAACCAGATGCGCTCCTCAATACCTGCGAAACACTCCTCCCTTGATAAGCGTCTGATTAAAGTAGAATAGATTTGTGGATTCTCTATCCTCAAACTACACAAAAGAAATGCTATCTCCCCACATATAGGATGAGATAAGATCATCTCCATATTTTGTCGCAATAGTGTATCTCTGATTCTCCTTGTTGAAGACATATCTACTCTGCCTCGTTTTACAATATTATCCAGAATGCTAGATACAACATTCTCATCCGGATGCACCTTAATCTTCTTTCTTTTTGGAGAATTGTGGCCTGAGACAAAATGCGAATACCCTAAGGCAGACGAACCTAACTCCTCCAGTTGCACCCGAAGAAGTATATCCCCCAACCAGTAAATATAATTAGCTCTTTGGCTATGCGAGGCCGATATCTCTACTCCTACCCCGCTAGGTCCATAGCGCATATCTAACATGAGTTTGTCTACAATGGCTTTCAAACCTAAAGCCACTATCTTTGTATACTCCTGCATACTATCATTTAGAGATGCTCTAATGCCAAACATCTCCTGAGGCGGCAATTGCGGCAACTGCCACCGGGAACTCGCCTCCAGGAGGATATCTACAGCCTGCTCCGCGCTCCTCACCCTTTGAACAATCTCATCGAGGCCCAATCTTCCCTGTAAAGAGCGACACTGCCTGCGATATCTATCACTCTTACCATAAATAAATGTATTTCTCTCTGTTGATTCCATAAACAGGGCATATAATATCTCTCTAATAATCGCCTCCTCAGCCAGTCGTCCGTCCAACACGCATGGGATACCATCCTCGTCTGACTCATTAAGCACTAACTGGTAAAGCCTAAGATAAATCTCATTCTCCTGACTATGTGCATATAAATATTCCAACACCCCAGCCCTGTAATATTCGCCCTCAAAAGCAGAAGGTGTTTCTATTGCGGTTACGCTATTTGAATTAAAAAATATCCGTATACTTTTTAGAATAGAGACTATTTCTCTAATGCCGGGATTATCCTCCACCAGTGACACTACTGCTTCAATTATCTCATGCATTATCACATCGTATAGGATAACCTTGCTACTTAAAGCTGTATAACTAAGAGAAAGTGTCCCTTCCTCTATAGACCCCAGGCTTCCTCCATAAATATGGGAAACTACCTCTATGGTATTCACCAGCGCGAAAGGTAACCAACCAAAACGAGATTGGATTAACCGCAGTACCTCTTCTATCATCTCCCTTATTGCATTCCTATCGTATGGTTCTACAAAAACACCTCCCTCCTGCTCAGTATACTCTTTTATATTGCCGTAAATATCTATTCTCCCTCTAAAGAGTAGCTCTCCTATTTCTTGAGGCGGCTCAGCAACTAGGTGATATAAAACATGTCGAATAGAGGCGGGTTTTTTAACGGACGCGGTGGATAATCGAAAGGACATCCCTTCAGGCTCAATCCTTAAAAGTCTTCCGTACATCAAGTATGTTATAAAAGACTTAACCTGCCTGTAAGCCGGCAATAGCGCCAGCATACCCCTGATGTGTGATTTATAACCCTCGTGTCTTAATACTTCCTCTGCAAGCGAAGGATTTTCTTTCTGGAGTATTTCAAAGGCGGGAGTAACTCTTCCATTGGAGAAGGCAATTGGCTTAAGAAGTGATTCTATAGAGGTAAGAGACGGATGAGTACTGCGTATAATAGTAAATGTTGCTCTGCCTAAAATAGCAAATTTGACTGTTGTCCAGATACCATAAATAATAAACAGCGAGGAGACTACCCAGGCAGGAATACCACCTAAGAGGAGATTAACTACAATTGTCCCTGCCGTAGCAACTGCCAGCGTTATGCCTGCTGCAGCATAAGAGTCAAGTGGACGGAAGGCATGAGATTCAATGTTACTAAAATCAGTGGAATCATCTTGCCTTCTGGTAACTCTAGGATTGGAATGTTTTGCAAATCTGGAATTTATAATTAATAACTCTCTGAAATAAGCATCAATTAACCTTCTCAGGACTTCTTCTGCATAGTACTCATATGGCTCTGATAGTAATCTTAAAATTAATTCAGAATTCCATGCTGCCTTATCGACACCTACTATCTGTCCCTTCGAGGTTCGCCTATAAAGATGATTGTGGTATAAAATTGCTCTAGCAATACCCTTTATCAATTTCCTTAAAGGATCACCCAATGATAAACCATCATACCAAACCTCTGATACAAGTAACATTCCAGCCTTTAATGGCAAGACTCTCACTCCATCCTCAAATATCAAGTTCCCTGGCGAAATTCTTCGATAACCTCCTCTTGATGTACAGCGAAGCTTAGGAATAAAGAAAGGTTCACCATGAAAATCTACTACTTGAAGAGGCTTAGGAGAAGCATCTTCGATTAATTCTTCTATAAAGAATCTTTTATAAGGAGAAAATATTCGTAAATAAGCTTCTTGCATCATTAAACTGATATTGTATTCTATACCATCAACTATACCTCTCAATCTCAAGGATTCTACTTCACCAGATAGAAGTGCCCTCAGGCGTTCAGAATTGATCTCTTCAACACCCACCTTACTCAATATTCTAGTTTCCACCAATCTTTCTAATGCTGTACCCTCAAGAACCAGAAGAAGATCAACATCAGAATTATCCCTTAACCTTCCTCTAGCCACTCCACCAAAAACAAAGAGCGAGCATCTCAAACTAATCTCCCTCAATGCATCTGACAATTCACGTACAATACTACGGCACTGTTGTAATCTCATAATATTCTTACTAAATGGCAGAAACTCATCTGGTTTTCTCTTTTGTTTCTCTATGATAGAGACGTGGAATCGGTCGCCCATAATTAATTGAATTGCCTGTATTCTAGGATGCCATCTTAACAGGTCGATGATGTTAGCGATCTCTGTAGCCCCATAAACATCACAGGTAGAAAATTGATTTTGAATATATCTGCGGTTAGTTAAAATTTCTAAAATAACATCATTTACAGATTCCTGTGGAGTATCTTGAGAAAGAACACAAGGGACTCTATATTCAAGAATATCTTCGAGCATTGCTACCTTTATTTCTCTCTCAGGATGAAGGTTTGGATCTCGAACTAAAATTATTGGCACCCTCTCAGCTATCGCTTCAGACATGGTTTGCATTCCTGGCTTACTAATAACCAAATCTACTGCACCGATAATATCTCTTCCGTTCTCTTGTATGGGAATAGTTCTCACTCTAGAATCTCCTACTTCAATATCCTCCCTAGATATAATCAGAAATTGCCAATCTTCCAAGATAGGAGAATTAAGTATCCTCTTTAATAAATCTCTCCCAAATGAATTTTCAAAAAGAGACATATTTATGAGAACAACCTTATCTTTTTCTCTTATCCCTAATCTTTCTCTAACTTTCTCCTTACTTTCTGATTTTTCACGAATCGTTAATCCCACAGGTACTACTAGAGTTCCCGATCTTAAAAAATGCATCTTTTCTGTACTAGCTCGAGGACTAACTAAAAATATAATATCTAATAAAGAGGCTATATCTCTAACTGATTGCTGCCATAATTTCGCTGCGTTACTTAATCGATCCGAATTAAATTCAAAACTATGATAGCAACCTAAAAGCAAAAGATGATGATGTAATTCACTAATCCTCTCTGCACAAGCTCTTATATCAGCAATGAAATCAAGAAATAATATATTTGCAGAGGAAAAATATCTCTCTATACCTTCCAACCACAAACTCTCTCTAGATGTCATTGGACGTGAAGGACTACCAAAATAGTCAACATCTTTTATAATTTTAATCTTGTCATGTAATGACTCATTTATAAGAATGCTTGCTTCAACAGGAACAACCAGCTTAAAACAAGACATAATTAATGGATTTATCCTTGCTATAGACTCCAGGATTGCTAATGCTCTTGAAACATGTCCAAATCCCTTCTTACCAGAAATAGCAAACAAAATCTCGCCTGAGTGCGATCTTTCTTCAGCAATTGCTACTCTCGGTTGGATAAAAATCTTTAATATCCACCTGTAAGCCGGCAATAGCGCCAGCATACCCCTGATGTGTGATTTATAACCCTCGTGTCTTAATACTTCCTCTGCAAGCGAAGGATTTTCTTTCTGGAGTATTTCAAAGGCGGGAGTAACTCTTCCATTGGAGAAGGCAATTGGCTTAAGAAGTGATTCTATAGAGGTAAGAGACGGATGAGTACTGCGTATAATAGTAAATGTTGCTCTGCCTAAAATAGCAAATTTGACTGTTGTCCAGATACCATAAATAATAAACAGCGAGGAGACTACCCAGGCAGGAATACCACCTAAGAGGAGATTAACTACAATTGTCCCTGCCGTAGCAACTGCCAGCGTTATGCCTGCTGCAGCATAAGAGTCAAGTGGACGGAAGGCATGTATAGAGCTGCCTCTCTGTTTTATAATAAGATATCGTATCAGATTTTCTATGGCATCATGATGCCTCATAAGATACAGACTCATTGCTCGGAAACACCTGGGTGCATCTTGATTATAATAGATTGAGTGCTCTACCTCAAAATGCCCACTAATCCATCCCCTCTCAACAACCATCCTTATCTCAGATGATTCAACCCCCTGTAGATACATCTCTAAACGAATCAATAAGTTTCTCTGCCAGTACGGTGATGAATAAATAAAGACCTTCCCAGCGCTCATCGCGTAGACTAAAGAGTTAGTACGCGCAACAAGAACAGGCAGATCAGAAAAGGCTATAAACTCTACAAAGGTGCGCAACTCCTGCCAACCGATATTTATAAGAAAGACATCGCTATCCTCATCTTGTTGGATAATATTCCCCTTGATGACATCAATGATGTTTATCCATCTTAATCTGTAATCGAATCTTCTACAAATCTCATCAAACTCCTCGGCGTCAATAAAGGTGAAAATCACCTTTCTTCTCTCTTGGGCAATCCGTCTTGAAAGGTCTCTTATGCTCTCTACGTGAATAATTAACTCTGTCTGGGAATCGGGACTATAAGCAATAGACCACAGGGCATCGTCTAAGCGCATGTCCAAAATCATCCTATTGGCACCATTAACTGACCTTAGAATATCCCTCCTTCTCCTGCGAAGAGCCTCTCCATCCTTTCGTATATCCCAATATTCCTGTCCTAACTGTTTAGCTGCATAGTCAAAAAATACCCCCAGGCTATCCTCTGCAAAACCAAATCTCGCAAGAGTAACGCCCCGAGGTAAAACAAATTGATCAAAGCCCCTCTCTAAATAGATAATACTACCTCCTCTCCCTATTTGTTCTACACTCCAGTTTGGGCAATATCTCAATATAAAATCAGCACATTGAGGACAACAGGCATCATTCATAGTCCATATATA
>JAOZPD010000089.1 GCA_029932935.1 Candidatus Omnitrophota bacterium
GAACCCATCCAAGATTGCAATATCGCTGTATATCCTCTCCTGTATCCCATCTCTCCAATATTTATCTTCCTCCTCATAATAATACCTTGCATTATTAACACCCTCTAAAAAGATAAGGCCGCATTTCCGGCAGAGTAACACATCGTGCCTGCAATGGATATCCCTGCCTCTTATTATCCGTTTAAACACAGAAGAGTTACAATTAACACACCTGTTGTGCTCCGGTAAATCCTTAAATATATTCTTGATTGCTACTGCGTTCCTCTTTATATCAAACCTCTCCTCAACTGCCTGCCTCGCCCTCTCGCCCAACTCATTGCGCAGGGGTAAATCGCTCCATAATAACCTGATAGCATCAGCAAGTGCTCCTGCGTTCTTCTCCGGGATTATCAAGCCATTCTCACCATCCTTTATCAACTCAGGCATAGAGGGAAGGGCTGTGGTTATTACTGGTATCTTAAAGGCCATTGCCTCTAATAAAACATTGGGTATGCCCCAGTGGATATCAAGTCTGACGGGAAGGGCGAATATATGGGCTCGTTGATATAAGGGGATGAGCTTCTCCTGGGTAATATAGCCCGTAAATTTAATATTTGTATTAAGCCCTAATTCATTTACCTTCTGTTTAAGTTGCTGCTCTAAAGGACCACCGCCGGCAATAATACACTCAAAGTTAATACCCCTATCCCTCAGTATCCTGCAGGCCTCTATCAGGATATCAAACCCCTTGCAGGAGAGAAGTGAGCCTACTGAGAGAATACGAAGCGGCTCATCGTCTCTAATGCGCTTATTTTGAGTATCGCTACTGAACCTGTCTAAATCTATGCCATGATAATTAACGATAATCTTATCTGATAATCTTGAATTGTTTGCTATCCTATGAGAACCGTTTAAAAGACTTAGTAAATATTGTTTATTATGTGCGGTACAGGTCAGGATAAATTTCGCCTTCTCTATCTTCTCCTTCAATCCTGTAGTATCTACATAGATATCATGCGCATGCCCCGTAAAACTAAAAGGGATATCTATTAACCTGCTTATTATCATTGCTGAGACAGCAGGGGTTGTTGCCCAATAGCCATGCACAATCCTCACATTATTCCTCTTAGCAATCCCGGCAAAGCATACCGTCTTAGGAAATACCGCCAGTGCCTTAATCAGTACCCTTGGGCTTCTTAGGTATCTTGTAAACACAAGGCACAGACATCCAAGGTATTTAAAGGGGTGTCTTAATAAAAAATACACATTAGAGAGAATCATTCTTAATGAAAGAAAAAAGGGCAGGTTAATAACTGTATTAAGGAATCTCTCCGCCTCCTTATGGATAATCTTATCCTGAGGGGTTTTTAGCGAGAAAATCATCATATTTAAGCCCTGTTTTTGCAGTTCCAGAATCTCCCTCATGATAAAGGTCTCATCGTATCGGGGGAACTGCGGCATAATAAAACCTACCTTCCCTTCCGCTAAGTCTCTATATAAATTCTCAATCCTTGAAATCATAATCTGGGAGTTAAACTGCTCTTTTATCTTAATAAAGCCCTGCTCCCCCATCCTCTTTCTCAGATTATCATCCCGCAGGAGATGGATTATCCTATCGGCTATGCCCTGATAATCCCCTACCCTGGCTATGTAACCGGTGATGCCATCAGAGATTAACTCTGCACAGCCGCCTGCATGCGTAGCCACAACCGGCTTCTTTAAAGCCATTGATTCCATTATTACATTAGGACATCCTTCGTAGATACTGGTTAGAACAAAAACATCCATAGCATTAATTATATTAAGAATATCATCTCTTAAGCCCATAAATGTAACCTTCTCATATATCCCTAGCTCTTCTGATAGCTGCATTAAATATCCTTTCTGCCCCCCTTCTCCGATTACCAAGAAATGGACATTACCAATCTCATTTAATATACTCTTCGCGGCTCTAAGAAAAGTGGGATAGTCCTTCTGTTTATTTAGGCGCCCGACCATACCTACTATAAAAACACCATTCTCTAAACCCAAGCTACATTTGATATCATTAGGATTCCTATTGTTAGTAAATCTATTAATATCTATGCCATTATAAATCGTAATGATCTTACTGATATCTACCTTCTCCTTTTTAATCAGAAAGTTTATTAAATTTTTAGCATTTATGATTATCTTATCCGTAAAATAATTAAGTAGGCGGTCAACCAGAATATGATACCATTGCTTCCATAAATCATCGTTTCTAATAGAAGTGATAATCTTTACCCTACCTGCTAAGACAGCGGCCACTCTTCCATAATAGTCAGCTGTAGATAGATATGTATGAATAATATCGAATCTCTCTAATCTCATCAGTTTGTATAATCTTATTAATGCGCTTATACAGAATTTGCCTCTCTGTTTTATTAATATTACCTTTATATTCTGGCTCTGGAAGTCAGCAAACATATAATTGTTCTCTGTATCAAGACTACAGAGCGTAATATCGAATTTATCCCTGTTGCATCCCTTAATAAACTCCAGCACCTGCTGCTGTGCCCCGCCCTTATTTAAATTATCTATAATAATTAAAACCTTAATCATTATCTTACTAACCTCTTAGGTGTATCTATGCCCTCTAATATCTTTGCCCTGAATATAAGGGCAGAAAGAATCCAGAAATAACTGCTCACCTCACTGGAACCGAGCCTTGAGCCAAACATATTAACCATCAACATACCGGCTAATCCTGCCAGAAACCCTAAGGCAAAGCCCTTGATAAATCTATCTTTTGACCTGCGGTATAATCTATAAGTATGCCTGAATAATGCTAATAAGATCCACAGAAATACCAATAACGCAAAGATGCCCATCTCAGCGGCAATGATAATATATGTATTATGCGCATCTATCTGTCCGATAGGCGCATATAAGGGGATTGCATAAGGGAAGACGCCATATCCTACTCCTAATAAGGGATATTCCTTTATCATCTTTATAGCGCCCTTCCAGATAGTAAACCGCTCCTTAGTACTTGAGTCCACCACATCCTCTATGCTTGTTGAATAAATGATTTCTCTATTAGCAAATGTAGAAATAAGTCTATATCTCATACCCCGTGGTAATATTACAGGATTTAATACTGCTAATATTAATAATAGAATAGATAGGGAAAATAATATTTTATTCTTGAAGAAGGCCAATGCTAGACAGGCAAAACTAAACGCTATATATGCCCCTCTGGAAAATGTTACCTGGATGCCTAAGAAACAAATTGCAAAAGGAATGGAAAGCAGCCAATATTTAATGGCTCTGTAATTAACTAATAAGAATCCTGCAAATAGAAACATATAATATACAAAAAAACCTCCCAGCATATTCGGTTGTTCTGCAATGCCACCTACTCTCGCTTTATCTAAACTAGATACACTACCTATATCTAAATATTCATATATAGCCATAAGCGCTGCAACGGCAACTACAAATATGATAATAACAACTGTATTCTTCAGCATCCTTTTATCTCTGACAATATTTAGTGCAATAAAATATAAAAATATGGGCGTAAGCCACCTCTTTAAAGGGATGATATATGCCATAGCGTACTCTGCGCCGAAAAATAATGACCCCCTAATTAAAGCAATAACTCCAAAACACATGAATATAATTATGGGAATATTAAGAGGCGTTCTTGTAAATATTCTATTTTTGTCTCTATATGATTTAACAAGCCAGGCAATGATAACAAAGAATGTTATAATGTTAGTTATGTTTATGCCTGTGATATTGGATGCCAATTTCCCTACTAAAATCTTATTAAACGGCAGATAGGCAACCAATATATAAAAAACCCAGTCTGGCCTGATGAAAGAAACAAAGAATAAGACGCATAAGCCTAAAGCTGCAATAGTGCGCGTAATCAAAGGAGGTAAAGAAATATTCTTCTCAATAAGGTAAGCAAACATTAAAATAATAACGCCTATAACAATATATAATAAAATATTTGTTTTTGTTGCTTTCTGTAATGATGGTATTCTCATAACCTATAATAATTTATTATTCTTCTTAAGATTAATCTTATTTTTCTGTTTATATACCTAATAATAGACAGTATTTTAAAAGGTATAATGGTCAAGAGTAGATAAAGATAGGATTTTAGAAATAATTTATTGTGCTTTATACTTAGAATAAACCTATCTCTTGCATTCCTAAAGTCATTAATCTGAAAGTATCGCCAACCATATCTGTAATATAACTTCCCAAAGCGCTGCCTGATTAGATATTGGCTACCTTCAAATAAATTATGGTCTTCAGAGATGATATCTTCCGATATCTTTATCGCAAGATTAAACATCCTTTCAAATCCCGCTTTTCCGCGGCTGAAGCTATTTGAACTCAGTCTATATTTAACTAATGGTTTATTTATAAAAGCGAATTCGTAATCTCTGGCTAACCTCAACCAAAACTCATAATCCTCGCAAGGCCCTAATGACTCATCGAACAAACCAACCCGCTCCAAACAAGCTCTCTTTAGAATTACTGAAGAGGTGTGGATAAAGTTCTCTAAGAATAATTTATAATATATTTTCCCCGAATACATCCGCATATGCCTATTAGCAGAATGCCAGATTAATCCCCTCTCGTCAAATACCTGAGCATCAGTATAGATAATGCTTATCTCTGGGTTATTATTAAAATACTGCATTTGCAATCTAATCTTCTGCGGCAGCCATATATCATCTGCATCCAGAAAGGCAATATAATCACCCCTACTATTTCTAATTCCTCTATTTCTTGCCGCAGCAGCTCCCTTCTGTTTTTGATATATATATTTTATCTTTGCATTAAATTTATCTATAACCTCTCTTGTATTGTCTGTAGAGCCATCGTCAATAATAATAATCTCGTAATCTCTCATCCCTTGAGCAAGTATAGAATCTATTGTCTCAGGTAAATATTTAGCTGAATTATACGCTGGTATAATAATACTAATCATAACATTTATTTTAAGAATACCGCCTTCATTCTCTTGTAAAGAAAACCTATAATTAGACAAATGTCTAATTCATATTCAAATGCCTTCTTTTTATTACCATTTAATAGATAATAAATTATCAAGAACGGCAGCTTAAATAAATCAACAAACATCCAATCCGGAATATTGAATAAATGTGCTTTATGATTTTTATACCTAAAGTTAACGTTCGACTTGCCTGTATCAAAATACCATCTCCTAAAGTAACCCTTTCTTAACCGCTCCTGGCCTATTCTATGATGCACTATAGCATTGGGCTGGTAGATTATCTTCATGCCTGATTCTAATATTCTATAGAACATATCTGTGTCTTCTCCAGACGACAATTGTCTTCCCCTTCTCCCTAAATCCTCCTTAAACAATCCTGTTTTCTCAAGGATATTTTTCCTAAAGGAGAGGTTTGCACCAAATAGTTCCTTT
>JAOZPD010000090.1 GCA_029932935.1 Candidatus Omnitrophota bacterium
CCTCTGCCTAAAAACTGACTTAAATGGCGGGCAAAATATAAAGGCGTGGGGCGACCAGCGTATTCAGCCAGATATGCATTGAGCTCTTTCCTGAATCCAGGATCTCTTATTGCCGCAAAGAACTCATGGCTCAATTCATCCAGGGCATAGATAAGGGTTTCGGGTACAAATCTACCACCAAAAATACCAAAGTATCCATATTTATCCAGTAATTTTTTCATGACGGTATTATAGATAAAAAAGCAGTATATGTCAATTATATAGAAGCCATAGAGATAAAGAGCGACCTAATAAGCAACCTTGAGCAGGCATAAACCCCGACTGGGAACGGTAGGGCCAGCAAATTGTCGATTTCTTGAAACGAGCACTCTTTTAAAATCTGCTATGGTATACCTCTTCCTTCCAATCTCAATAAGGGTACCTACGATATTCCGCACCATCTTATATAAAAAACCATTCGCCTGAATATCAATATAGATAAGGCTCCCTCGTTTTGAGATACTAATTCTCTCTACTACCCTGATGCACGCCTTCTTCTTAGAGTAAGAGGATGGCCCTCCGGACCTGCGGCTTCTTTTAGAGCTACCCTGAAAACAACTGAAATCGTGACGACCGATAAGCAACCTTGCTGCCCTCTGCATTAATTTAACATCCAATTTATAGGGGAAGAAATAGACAAAATTACGCTGCAATACAGAAGGATAGTCACGGTTTAGAATAGTATAACGATAAGTCTTACTCCTGGCCTTGAAACGGGCGTGAAATCCAGAACCTACCTCCTCCGCCCTGATAACTGCTATATCATCGGGAAGCAAGCTATTTAAAGCCATCTTTAGATTCTTTAATGGCATATCTGAGTTCGTCCTGAAATTTACCACCTGCCCGATAGCATGAACACCGGAATCGGTCCTGCCAGAGGCAACCAACCTCACTTTCTCTTGCAAGACCTGCTCCAGTCTTTTCTCTATTGTTTCCTGTAAGGTCTTGCGGGTATTCCTTTGACGCTGCCATCCGTAATAATTAGTGCCGTCGTATTCTATAATCAATTTTATATTACGCATAGAATACAAGAACCATCCTGCTGCGCAAAATCCCGTAGTGCATAATGATTATTTTACAAAATAGATTTCATCTATTTTAACACGCGTAAATTATTATTCAAATTATTTTATATTTATGGTATAATCAGTGTCAAACTAAAGGGTATAATAAATTAACCTACTTCAAATAAATAATAATAAAAGGAGGAGAAAAATATGAACGGCCTGTACAGAATAGAAACATTAATCTCTAATATCGAGGAGGTTATCGTCGGTAAACGAGAGGTAATAAAATTATTATTGGCGGGCTTGTTAAGTAGAGGCCATATTCTCATCGAGGATGTGCCAGGGCTGGGAAAGACTATGTTAGTCAGATCTCTGGCTAAATCAATAAGTGCCGATTTTAAGCGAATTCAATTTACCCCTGACCTCCTACCCTCTGATATCACGGGCGTCAGCATCTACAACCAGGCAACATCAAAATTCGAATTCAGGCCCGGGCCTGTATTTGCCAATATAATTCTGGCCGATGAAATCAACCGAACTACACCGCGAACGCAATCCGGCCTACTTGAATGTATGCAGGAGTATGCTGCAACAGTAGACGGAATAACCCATAAACTCCCCGAGCCATTTTTCGTTATCGCTACCGAGAACCCCATAGAGTTCTATGGCACATATCCCCTGCCTGAGGCTCAACTGGATAGATTTCTTATGAGATTCGGAATGGGGTATATACCAGAATCAGAAGAAATCAGTATATTAGAAAATCGCTTGAAGACTGACCCCATAGAGCATCTCCAGCCTGTCTTGAAGATATCGGACATATTGTCCATGATGGACGAGGCCAATGAGGTAAATATAAATAAAGACCTCCTAGTCTATATAGTCAAGGTAGTCAGCGCAACGCGTAATCATCCGGACGTTAAATTAGGGGCAAGCCCCAGGGGCTCACTTGCCTTGATGCGCCTGAGCAAGGCCTATGCCCTTATAAACAATCGTGATTATGTTATACCCTCTGATATAAAAAATATCGCTATTCCCGCTTTAAATCATCGTATTATTCTGTATCCTAATTCTCTGGTAAGGGGCGTAAAACCAGAAGAGGTGGTTAAAGAAATCCTGGAGAAAACACCTGTACCTGTAGAAATATAAGAACCAAAAATGCAATATAAAGATGTTTACTGAAAGAGCAAAGCTTCTATTAATTATCCTGGGAATCTGTCTGATTATAGCCTGGTATACCCAATTTGGCTTTATCTATCTTATCTGCGCTATCCTGGCCAGCATATTCCTGCTGTCGCTTTTATACTTCTTTCTTACCCTGATTAATGTCAGCTGCTGGCGACAGATACCTGGCGCAGTATATGAGGATGACACAATAAAAGTCAAGGTAACCCTGCAAAGCCAAGGGATATTCGCCAATTTCTTTATTTATCTAATAGATAACTTCCCCGCAGATTTAACCTATAAGCAGGAAAAAAGAACATTGTTTTCGTATCTGCCCAGAAGAGCAACCATTCGTTTTACTTACGACGGGTTCTGTTTTAAGCGAGGGGTATATTGGGTAGGCCCCTTTACGCTCATCGGCTCTGACCCACTGGGACTCTTTAAGAAATATAAAATCATCAATATATCCTCTAAATTAACCGTTTACCCCCGCATATTTGACATTTATTATATGCCGCCCTTTACGAAAGGTATAGTCACCCCCCGCTATGGACCCCGTACCAGCAGGCGCAGCGGAGAATACGAAGAATTCTATGGTATAAGAGAATACCGACAGGAAGACGGCTTGAGAAAGATACACTGGCCGTCAAGCGCAAAGCATAATGAGTTAATCGTCAGGCACTTCGAACAGAGTGGTATCCACGCCGTAACTATAGTCCTGGATTTATATAAGGAGAGTAATCTGGGATTCGGGAAGGAAACTACCCTGGAATATGCAGTTAAAATTGCTGCTTCATTAAGTAAGCATTTCCTCGATCAGGGCTCGATAGTCCAACTACTTGCTTACGGTGACAAACCTATAATGTCCTCTTTTGGCCGCGACCCCTCACACTTCTTCACCATACTGGAACTCCTGGCTCAGGTTGAATCAAACAGCTATCACTCCCTCGGTGAATCCCTGACATTATTGAGCCCGTTCATACCACCCACATCGACGTTGATAATTATAAGGCTGGATAGCGACGTAGAGGCAGCTAAGGCTGCAGAGCATCTCATCTATATTAAGAATGTATCGATTATTGAAATACAATTGATTTCTTCTACATTTGATAAATATATTCCGGAGTCACCTGTATACCAGATTCAGGCGCCCGCTTCAGACATACAAACTTATAAGATCTCATGCGGAGCTGACCTGCAGACAAGCTTTAGTCAAATACCGGTGTAATAAACAGATTGGGGTTTTATGTTACATATAATTATTGGCTTATTAATCTCGGTTGCGTTATTATCCTTAAAAGATGCCTTCGGAGATTCAAGGCTATTGATTGGTTTTGCCATCCTTGGTTTGGCTACCAGCTGGTGGCAACAAAAGAGAAACAAGGAAATACCCTATCTTAAGATTGTCCTCAATGTTGCATTCGCCGCCCTTACCATCAAGGCATTACTGCCATTCTTTATCAAGATTCCTACGGATATTCTCACGGGCTTGATAAAGGTCTGGATTTATTTTCTGATACTCTCTACATTTATTGCCCATTCCAAGCGGGACTATTATATTATCCAGGTGCTCTCCTTGGGCCTGATTATCTTCTCCTGCTTCAATGAAAAAATGCCGGGAGCACTACTGTTAAATTATACCCTGATATTCTTTATCCTCTGGATTATAGCATTAAGGGCGATAAGTCTGTCCAAAGACATCCGGGAGATAAAACAGACATTCCAACCCAAGAGGTGGATATATCACGAGATAAAGACAGGGGTTGTCTTTATAGCTCTAACGATTATGCTTACCGTACCCTTATTCCTGATAATCCCTCGATTTGATATCCCTGTACCATTCTTCCCTATGGTCGAGCAAAAATTCAGCCTCTCCTACGCTGATTTTCCCAAGGGGCTACTGTCCTTCTTCCGGCCCAGCCCAGAAAAACTGGCCCAGAGTTTAGGGAAAAGGATTGATAAAAATCAATTAGACACAGAGGTTAAAGAAAGCCTGGTAGAAATCTCAAGCATCAGAAGACCGATATTCTGGCATTCCAAACAGGAATATAAAGATATACTGTCTAAATTAGAAAAACAGATAAAAGACATACAGGACGAAATCAAAAAGGCCAATAAAGAACTGGAAGAACTATCCAGAGAACAAGACGTACCTCAAGTAGAAATATTACTTAAAAGGAGAAATAAATTAACCAATAGAGAAGAAGAATTAAAGGAAAAACTGGAGGAGCTCAAAAGGCGCAGGGCTCTCTTAAAAGAAGAGTACTTCAACACAGTTCAGGAAAAGAATCTTGCCATGTTGGCCGATTCGGAAAATGAAGAATTATTGAAAAAGATGGATGAGAAGATAAAGGCCCTGGAGGAGGAATTAGAAACTACGATAGTAGCTATAAAGCTTGTTCAAGACCAGCTGGAAGAAATAAACAAGGTTCTATCCGAAATAAATCTAACTGTATATACACAGCCAATAAAAAACAAAAAGAAGGAAAATCTGATACAGAAAATCTGGTCTAAGAAAGAGGTGCTGTTAGAAAAACTAAAGTCATTGATGAAGGAGGCTAAAACTGTACAAAATGAGCTGCAGCAATATACGCTACTTATAGAGGAGGGAAAGATTAAGCCTGTAACGCGTAGCTCTCCCGAGGAATATAAAGATATGATATCGGGGCTGGAGAAACAAATAGAAGCAACTCAAGAAGAAATAGCTGAGGTGGATAATCAACTAAAGGAACTATCCCGGCAAGAAGATATGCCGCAACTCGAAGATTCAACCAACGAGCTGAATGAATTAACGCAACAACAAGAGGAATTGCAGACTAAAATAGAAGAATTACAGAAACAACAGGAAGAATTAGAGAAAGAGCTGCTTATAGTCTCTCAGGAAAAGAGCATCATTATGAAGGAACCAGAGACATTAGAAAATAAAATGTTACTAAAAGAGTTAGAAAAGAGAGAGAAGACCTTAAAAGAAAAAATAAACAATATAGCCAGAGCCATAAAGGTGTTTATAGAGGAACTAAAAAATGCGCGCGGGAGAATAGATGAGGTAAGACGAATAGTATATGCC
>JAOZPD010000091.1 GCA_029932935.1 Candidatus Omnitrophota bacterium
AATGCGACCTTTGCTTTAAATCTATCAATAATATAATCTGCCAACCTGCTATAACCCTCCACAGTCCAATTACGCGATGATCTAAAAGTGCTGCAGTTTATTGCTATCAAGATATCCCTTTGGTCTATACCGTTTTTATTCATGAATCTATTAACAAAATCCTCATCCTTATGATCGTACTCCACTGTTAGATCTATATTATTTTTTATCTTGCCCCCCAGAATGCGTACAATATCTAATTTATATTCAATCTCGTGTTTCTTATCAGGTAACCTCTCTGGCACCTTCAGGTGATAAAAAAAACCTCTACCATCAGTATCCCTACCTACCCAATATTTACCTCCAATAGCCCAAAACAACAGAAACATCTTCATGGCGCCCTGAAAGGAATATAAACGATAAAGATTAATCACTACATCAAAGCGATAGCCCCTTAATCTTCTCAATATTGTAAAGATATTCTTAAGTCCCTTTAGGATAAAAATCTTATCTATAAAAACAGCTCCCTTCACAATATCCGCAGAGCGCTGATTGGTAAGAAGGTATATTTTTGACTCCGAATAAATATATCTCAATGCCTTAATTGCCGGGGTTGCCATAACCATATCGCCTAACCCCGCTAACTGGATGACTAATATAGAACGAGGGTATATCTTAATCTCCATCTGGCTTCCTAATCTTATTAATCTGTATCTCTAATGCTGCTATCACATCTTCAACTGTTACCATCTTCATACATTTATAATCTCTACAATGCCCAGGATGGCAACCAATACATTCCATCTGCTTTCTTACAACAATGTGTCCCTCTCCATAAGGAGCCCATTTGGTTTCTACATCTAACGGATGGATAGCTCCAAAAATAGCTACTACCGGAGTACCCAATGCTGCCGAGATATGCATTGGACCACTATTATTTCCTAAAAATATATCACTTTTCTTGATAATACCTGCCAATCTCTGAAGAGAATTGCCCAGATTTGGTATGAGTGGCTTCTGAAGCATAAGACCTATAATCTGTTCTAATATTCTTTTATCAGATTCAGAACCCAGAAGGATTACTCGCGCTTTATGCTGCCGCATTAGTCTATCTGCTACCTGAGCATATCTCTCTGGCATCCAACGAGTATGTTCCTGATACCCACCGGGATGAATACAAATTACTAAATTATTTTTTAAGTTATGCTCTGTAAAAAAATGCTCAGCATAGGCCTCGGCATCTTTATCTATTGCCAATGCAGGGTTTTTATCGTAAACCTTAACCCCAATTACTCTAATTACCTCCAGAGATGCTTCAACCTCATGCTTGTAATGTTTCTCTATATCTATTCTGGTAGTTAATAAAAACCCTGAACCATTCAGCGGATAACCTATTCTAAAAGTAGCTCCGGCAAGATAAGCAAATAATGCCGATGTAAAGTATGGAGAAAGAACTACAGCCAAATCAAATTTATATCCTCTCAATTTTCTTACAAACTTTATCTTCGTGAGCATAGCCGCCTTCCGCTCATATACAATTACCTCATTAATATCTCTATTCCCGATAAGCAATTCCTCGGTATAAGAAGTAGTTAGAAACCCAATAAAACCTTCCGCGAAATTATCTCTTAACGCTTTTACTACAGGCATAGAAAGAACAACATCACCAATCCTGTCCATCCTTATAATCAAAATTCTTCTTATCTTACTCTTGGAGAACTCCTTTTCCGAAGAAAATAATCTTCCCGGGAATAACACCAACGAGCCCAATAAATCTACTAAGATATAAAGAATATCTTTTGTATCCCTTAATCTATTTTTTATAAATTTATTTTTGATTGCTTTACGAATTATATGTAAGATTGTCATATTATTTTTGGGCCAGTACAATAAAACTATGAACCAACAATCTATCTATACCCAATAGAAATATCGCTCTCAAAAATAACACTTTGAGGAATAAACCTCTTTTAAGATTAAAGTTCCGATATGATGTAATTATTTTAGATATACTACCCCTTTGTAAAAAACGGGGATATTTATTATCTAGGTTGATATTTACCACTGGGTACTGGTAATGTATCAACCCTGCATAAATACATATTCTACTAAAACCTATTCTCTTGAGCATTCTTTTTAACCACCAATAGGAATGTATTGGTGTTGTATAATAATAACCTTTTAAGAAATAAGCCAACTTATATCCGAGTCTATATGGCAGCAGGGTTACAAAGGGAATTCCCAGATGAGGATCACGAATGAAATTAATAGGGTAGAAACGATTCTCTATAGCTAAATATAGAATTCCATCCTTTTTTAAGACCCTCATCGCCTCACTAAGGGTGTGTAATTGCGAGGAGATAGGATCTTCGTCTTTATCATGCCCTACCCACTCCAGAACACCATTTATAATTACGAGATCAAAGGAATTATTTAGAAATGGCAACCTCGAAGAATCTGCTTGAAGAAAATAAATTCCCCTTATATTTTTATCAGACAACCTCCTCTTAAACCGGGAAATAATTTTCTCATTACGATCCAGAGAAAATATACAAGATGATTTCTCGTTAAAAGCAATGCTTATCCCCCCTAATCCACAACCCACATCCAATATTCTTTTTTCATGCAATGGGCCAATCTTCTCTTGTAAGAAATCAACCATTTTCCTTCCCCGTTCCAATCCATCTAACCAAAAATCAAATCCTTCGCTACCCGGCGACATCCTTCCCTATCCATTCCTTTCAAGTATTAAGTTCTTATATCTTTAATGATAAATTAGAAAAACAAGTCTCTTATTATTTCTTACATATATTTTCATCTATCCATTCCTCCATTAAACTCTTTGTTCTTTTAAGGATAAACCAGCGATAGAGCGAGATTCTATTCCTAGCGAATAAATATTCTCCTGCCAAGGTGCTAACCATATAGCGAACCAAACAAAAGTGTAATACATCCGTGTCAATATCTCGCCTACTTTCCTTTTGATAACCGTTTAAGAACGAATCTTTTAGCATCTGAAGTTTCCTCTTGTTAATTAAAGGATATCTTCTATAAGATTCCAGACGCGATACAAATAAAGCTATGTTGTCCAGATAACTACGGCAGTCAAAATAATCAAAATCTAAAACTATTATTTTCCCGCTAGGGCTAACCATAAAATTCCTAGGGCCTAAATCTGGATGGCAGACGGTTATCTCAAGTTTCTTTTCTTTCATGGAAGGTATCTTTTTTACGAAATATTCTCTAAGTCTTCTGTCGATGCTCTGACTTATACCGATCTTACCCAGCTGAACCAGATCACTCTCTACCGTCTGTATCTCTAAGGGAGACTTGCTGTCTTGCAATAAATCTATGTAAGGATGCGTGACCATTTGAAACTTTGCTAACCATCGTCCGCAATTAAATAAAATTTGTTCAAGACCACCCCTGACAGAAATTGACCTTTTACTGCAGCTAGAACAGTATCCTATAATCATATCTCTCAATTGCCTTCCCGGACAGTCCTCGGTTATCACCGCCGCATACTCTGATATAATATCCAAAGGTCTAACTACGCCTAAATCCTTATCGTTGCGAAATGCATTATATAAACCAGTTAGTATCTCATAACTCCTACTTGCAATTTCTCTACCTTTTAAAAAATCACTAAAAAATAACTTATTAATCTTAGTCCAATAAATCTTTATTCTACCACTTGATGTTTTTGCCCTTATCTTTATTATTGTATTCTCCCCTTTGCGCCTTATGAATCTGAATTCAATATCTTCCATTGGCTCCCGATTAGAAAGATTAGTCTTGATTATATCCTTTAAGGTATTCATATTTAAAGAGGCCTTTTCTTGAATATACATCATTCTTCTGACTGAATGCTCAAGAGAAAAATTATTCTTCACTCTAAGAAAAGCTCTCTCGCCTAACCTCTGTCTTTCTTCTCTATCACTCAATAGATCTGCTATTGCTCTAGCAAACCCATCTACATCATTAATATTAACCAACTTGCCTGTCTCTGCAGTGATTAGCTCTGGGTTACCCCCCATTCTAACCGCTACTACTGGCTTCCCCATAGACATTGCCTCCAGAATAGACATTGAGCAAACTTCCAATAAACTGGGGATGGCGAATATATCTATATTCTTTAAGATATCGATAATATCATCCCTTCTGCCAGTAAAGACAACATCATTCTCAACATTCAATTGCCTGGATAATCTCAACAGAACATCTTTATAATTATGCCTATCAGCATATGATCCTGGTGTATCACCTACAAATAAGAATTTAACCTTTCCTTTATAATATCTTTTTACCTCGGGAATAGCCCTGATAAGCATTTCCAGATTCTTCCATCTTACGATTCTACCTGCATAACAGACAATCTGTGTATCTTCCTCCAATCCAAGCTCTATCCTCAAGTTCATCTCCTTGGCCTTTCTTTCTAAATGTTCTATATCTATACCATTATAGACTACTTGGATATCTTGGGGCTTTATCCCATATCGAATCAAGAACTGCTTGGAAAAATTACTCACTGTAACTATATATTTAGCTCTTCGCAAACACCATCTATCTATAGATGACAGAGGATGTATGGTATGAATATGCAACACACAAGGAAGATTTAATAATAATGTGGATAGTGTAGTTAATAGATGTACGCCTAAGGAATTAACGATATTGACTCTCTCTTTTTTTAAGAACCTGCAAATAAGAAGAAGATTACGAGTAGTAGCGATTACATTTCTTATTCTTGTGTATGAGAGGGTGCAATATGGCAAATTTATTCTTTCTAGCCTTTTTAGGAGTTCACCCTCCCCGAAGACAAGGGCACAAGGAGAAATCTTATCTCTATCCATTCTGGAGAGAAATTGTAACCAGACATTCTCGCCACCCCAGACCTGCGAAACAGGAAAAACAAATAATGCCTTAACTGTTCTTTTCATATAATTTATCTCTCGCTAAACAAAATACACGCCAGTAAGTCAGTATCCTCTTCTGGAAATACATCCTATTAACTCCTATTATAAATAGCGGAATGGTAAATAATATACGGAGAATCATAGCCCCCTCTACAAATATGGCACAGATATTCGCCTGTAGGTTGCCGCGATGTTTCCTGAAAAAATATAACTCACTTTCGAATATTCTGGGATATAAAAAATTACTAAATTGTCCTACTCCTTTGCT
>JAOZPD010000092.1 GCA_029932935.1 Candidatus Omnitrophota bacterium
GTTATATTATATGGCATGGGACACAGCATAATCCAGCAGTAAAAAGAACTGATAAGGGAATCCCTAAGGTTCCCGCCGGCACCCTGGCAGTAATGGGAGACCTTAAACAAATGAGTCCGGATTGGCTACGCGGTACGACAATGCAGGGTTATGGTGTAACGCTTACGGTTGGTATTGGCATCCCGATTCCTATCCTAAATGAGGAGATATGTCAGTATACAGCAATAAGAGATGAAGATATCTGGACGCAGGTAGTTGATTATAGTGAAGCCTATCCTAAAGGGAAATCAGAATCTCTTGGTGAGGTAAATTATGCTCAACTTAAAAGTGGAAGGATTATTGTTAAAGGCAAGGAGGTACCTACAGGCAATCTATCTAGTTATTCTAAGGCGTTAGAGATAGCTGAGATACTAAAGGAATGGGTCAAGAGAGGAAGATTCTTCTTAACCGAGCCCGTAGCTGGCCTGCCAGGCGTGCAGACAGGTTATACCTTTAAGTCACTGAAAGAGAGGGTAATCAGATAGGCCTTCAATTAGATAGAAAAATAGCACCTTGTGATATCATAAGAATTCTTTGTTATGAATAGGCGAGAAAAATTACAGTGTTTGAGAGTGACATTAGCCCGGATGCAAAGTGTGCTGATAGCTTTTTCGGGAGGGGTGGATAGCACATTCTTGCTTAAGGTTGCCCAGGAGGTATTGGGCAATAGAGTGATAGCTGTCACAGCAGCATCTTTGACATTTCCCTCTGGTGAATTGGAATACGCGAGAAGATTAGCCAAGACATTGGGCTGCAGGCATATAATTATTAAAACGTCAGAGCTCTCAGATTCAAGATTTACTAATAATTCATTCCAGCGGTGTTATTGGTGTAAGAGGGAATTATTTTCGAGGCTGATTACGCTGGCTAAAAAATATAATTTGAATTATGTTTTAGATGGCTCGCACTACGGTGATATCGGAGACTTCCGGCCGGGCATGAGAGCGGCTAGAGAATTGAAGATAAGCAGCCCCCTTAAAGAAGTGGGTTTTACTAAAGAGGAGATTCGCAGCCTTTCAAGGGGTATGGGGTTACCTACATGGAACAGGCCTTCTTTGGCCTGCCTTGCCTCTCGTTTTCCTTATGGAGTTAAGATTACAAAAGAGGATTTGATTAGGGTCGACAAGGCAGAGAAGATATTAAGAACTCTTGGTATGAGATATGTAAGAGTGAGGCATTATAACAGCCGCCTTGCTCGGATTGAGGTTCTACAAGAGGATATCTCGAAGTTAGTCAGAAAATCAGTGAGACAGAGGATTATAAATGAATTAAAAAATTTGGGATATATGTATGTGACAGTTGATTTACAGGGATACAGAACAGGCAGTTTGAATAAAACCTCCCAGAGATAATAATGAGAAGGATATATTTTGATTACGCAGCAACTACTCCTATAGATCTTGAGGTAATAAAGACAATGTCGCAATATTATACTAAGACATTCGGTAATCCTTCAAGTATTCACTATTTTGGTCGCAAGGCTCTATATGGAATTGAAAAATCCAGACAGATAATATCATCATTCATTAACGCCGAGTTAGACGAGATTGTTTTCACGAGTGGGGGGACCGAGAGTAATAATTATGCCCTCAAGGGAATAATCTATGCTAACAGAAACAGGGGTAATCACTTGATTACTTCTGCTATTGAGCACCATTCTATAATAGAGCCATGTAAGTATCTGCAGAGGCAAGGTATTAAGGTGACCTATCTGAAGGTGGATAAATATGGATTAGTTGACCCCCAAGATGTAAAAAAGGCAATAACGAATAAAACTGTATTGATTTCTATTATGTACGCTAATAATGAAATAGGAGTGATTCAACCTATCAAAGAAATCGGGAGGATTGCTAGAGACAAGGGTGTTTATTTTCATACAGATGCAGTACAGAGTTTTGGCCATTTGCCTACTGCTGTAGATGAATTGAACGTAGATTTACTGAGTGCCTCCTCGCATAAATTATATGGCCCGAAGGGAGTGGGTATGCTATATATAAGAAAGGGGATGAGAATTATGTCTTTTATGCATGGAGGGGATCAGGAGAATGGTCGACGGGCGTCTACATATAATGTGCCAGGAATTGTAGGTTTTGGCAAAGCAGTTGAATTAGCCAGAGATAAGATGGGGGATGAGAGAAGAAAACTGACTTCCTTACGGGATAAACTTATCGATGGTATATTGAATAATATAGAACAAACAAGATTAAATGGGCACCCCTTCACTAGACTTCCCAACAATGTAAATGTTTCTGTGGGGTCTGTAGAGGGAGAGGCCTTGGTTTTAAATCTGGATATGGAAGGAATAGCTTGTTCTACCGGTTCAGCATGTACATCCTCCAGTCTTGAGCCCTCTCATGTTTTACTGGCCCTAGGTTTATCACCTGAGTTAGCACACGGCTCTCTACGATTTACATTGGGAAGATATACTAAAGATGAAGAGATAGATTATACATTAGATGTGTTACGAAGGATTGTGAATAAGCTACGCTCTATGTCACCATTATATAAAGGAAGGGGATAGATGCAGGGATATAGCAGGAAGGTGATAGATCATTTCCGCAATCCTCGTAATGTAGGAGAGATAAAGGAACCCAATGGTATTGGTCGCGTAGGGAATCCGCTATGCGGAGATGTAATGGTTTTATATCTTAAAATAGAAAAGGGAGTTATTGTGGATATCAGGTTTAAAACCTTTGGTTGTTGCGCGGCTATTGCTACAAGTTCAATGATTACAGAGTTGGTAAAAGGCAAGACCATAGATGAAGCGCTTAAGATATCCAATCAGGCAGTAACTGATGCTTTAGGCGGGCTTCCTTCTATAAAGAGACACTGCTCTGTATTGGGAGAACAGGCCTTGAGGGCGGCTATAAGAGATTATCATAAGAAAGCAACAGATGGCATCCAAGACGATGAGAGATTAAATAAGATGAAGAAAAATAAACATTATAAAAATCAATATGCGGCTCAGAATAAAAAGAGTCTAAATAAGAGTATAAAGAACCAAAGAGATTCAATATAGAAATGAAGAAGAAGGTCTTAGTGGCAATGAGTGGAGGGGTGGATTCTTCGGTTGCCTCTCTTTTACTTAAAGAGAATGGTTATCAGATTGTAGGGGCGACTATGTGCCTGGGGGTTAAAGAGGGTGATAATATAAAACCACGATGTTGTGGGATGCAGGCAATAATGGATGCGAAGCGAGTTTGCCAGAGATTACAGATACCTCACTATACAATGGATTTTTCAAAAGAACTGCAGGAGAAGGTGATAGATAATTTTATCTCGGAATACCTTCGGGGTAGGACGCCCAATCCCTGTATAGATTGCAATAGACATATAAAATTTGGACTATTTTTTAATAAGGCTATCTCTATGGGGTTTGATTTTCTGGCTACTGGCCATTATGCAAGAATAGTGAAGAGGAGGAATGGTGATTATTTTCTGAAGGTACCAAAGGACAAAATAAAGGACCAGACCTATTTCCTATACCCAGTAAAGGCGGATATGCTTAGGCGTCTCCTTTTTCCTTTGGGCGATCTTACAAAAGAAGAAGTAAGGGCTATTGCGAAATACAATAATCTTCCTGTTGCTCAGAAGCCTCAGAGCCAAGACATTTGCTTTATTACCGAAGATAATTATCATAAATTTATTCTCTCCAGAGTAAAAAAGCCAAGACCCGGGCCCATATTAGACATGAATGGCAGGATGTTAGGGGAACATAAAGGAATACCATTCTTCACGATTGGGCAGAGAGAGGGGTTAGGATTGAGTCTCAAGGAGCCGCATTATGTTATTTCCATAGATGCGAGTAGGAATCAAATAATTGTGGGTGAGAGAAAATACCTGAAAGCAAGGGGATTTATCGTTAGAGATATTAATCTGCTAATTAAGCATTTTCCCCGGGATGTTCTCGTTAAGATAAGATACGGTCATAGAGGAACAAGATGTAAGGTTGACCTCAAGATTAATAATACTGAGGTGATCTTTGATGAACCTCAAGAGGCAGTGACCCCAGGGCAGTCGGCGGTATTTTATGATGACAATATTGTTTTAGGAGGGGGTGTCATTGAAGAGGTATTTAGATGAATTAATCGAGAATATTAAGAGATTAAAAATAAAAAGAAAAGCAATCATACTAGCCCATAACTATCAATTGCCTGAGGTCCAGGATATTGCTGATTATGTGGGAGATTCTCTGGGTTTAAGTTTAACCGCCGGTAGCACAGACGCGAAGGTGATTCTTTTCTGTGGGGTTCGTTTTATGGCTGAGACAGCCTCTATTCTCTGTTCAGATAAGATAGTCCTTCTGCCAGATATAAATGCCGTATGTCCTATGGCAGATATGATTACCGCGGATAGACTCAGGGAGTTAAAGAAGAACAACCCTGAGGCCTCAGTGCTGTCTTATATCAATTCCTCCGCAGAGGTGAAGGCAGAATCAGATGTATGTTGTACATCTGGTAATGCTGTTATGTTGGCTCATTCGTTGAAAGATTCCAGAAGGATTATTTTTATCTCCGATAAATATTTAGCAAATTATGTGGCTCTGAAAACTAATTGCAATTTTATCACTTGGGATGGATATTGCCCAACACATGTCAAGATTTTAGCCGAGGATATTCTGATAAAGAGGAAGAGTCATCCTCGGGCAGAGGTTTGGGTGCATCCTGAGTGTAGACCAGAGGTTATTTCTTTGGCTGACAGGGTGCTTTCTACAGGAGGAATGTGTAAATATGCAAAGGAGACTGATTCTCAGGAGATAATTGTGGGAACAGAGATAGGGATATTGCATAGATTACAAAAAGAAAATCCAGAGAAGAAATTCTATCCTGCCTCCGAGATAGCTATATGTCCTAATATGAAATTGACGACTCTAGATAAGATATTATGGGCGCTGGAGGATATGAGATACAAAATCGATGTCCCAGAAACTGTTAAATTCAAGGCGAAAAGGTCCGTTAAGAGAATGTTGCAGTTAATATGATGTAGACCGGCATTATTCTTTATTGATAAATAGCCTAACAGATAATTTAATTATAGCCTAAATATCCACTTCATTATTTATCTCTCCATAAAATAACAATACATATGTATATGTTGACATTT
>JAOZPD010000093.1 GCA_029932935.1 Candidatus Omnitrophota bacterium
CGGCTTAGCTATGATCACCCGCCGAAGAGAAAAATCCATTAATTTCTCGATGGCTTTCGGCGTTGTGGGGGTATATTACCTGTTATTACTAGGGGCTAATGCCCTCTCCCTGGAGGGATATCTCCCCCCGGCGTTAGCAATGTGGCTGCCCAATTTAATCCTGGGGACTATAGGACTCGCCCTTACTGCAAAGATATGCGTATATTAGATCGATATGTACTTAATTCCATGGTTAAGGTATTTCTCGGCTGTGTCCTGGTATTCCTGATGCTCTACGTTATCATTGATGTCTTCAGCCATTTAGACGAGATATTAAAACAAAAAACGGATATCTCTCTTTTATCTATATATTATTTAAATTTTCTTCCCCTTATCTTTGTCCAGGTTGCCCCCTTTGCCTGTTTGCTCGGCTGTCTGTATACACTGGGTATCCTCAACCGCAATAATGAGATTATTGCTATGCGAACCTCCGGCTTAAGTATATTCCATATAAGCAAAACTATAATTATATTTGCCTGCCTGGTAAGCATCCTGGTCTTCCTTGTGGCAGATAAATTTGTACCCAATTCCGAGATAAACAAACAGAGAATAAAAAATCAGATACGTGCTTCCGCTGCGAAGACACAAGGCAAAGAGCAGGAATCCATCGTCAACCTTTCTATCTATGGCCTAAAGAACCGTCTTTTCTTCATCAATAAATTCATTATCGCAGATAACAAGATGGAAGGAATTACTATATTAGAACATGATGAATCGGCAAATCTACGCAAGAAGATTGTTGCCTCAAGTGGAGAATACAAGAATGGCCTATGGCACTTCTATGAGTGCATAACCTATTTCTTTGACAAAGACAATAGACTCAAAGGCAGTCCAATTTATCTGCCGGAGCAACTAATGGACATAACCGAGACGCCTAAGGATTTTCTAAAACAAAGACAAAAACCAGAATTTATGAGTGTGGCGCAACTAAACGATTACATATTGAAGCTTTCTCAAAGTAAGGCCACTGCAGTAATAAGAAATCTGAAGGTAGACTTATATCAACGTATCTTCATGCCTCTAACCAGCCTTGTAATTGTCATCGTGGGCATCCCCTTCTCATTTATAATGCGCAAGCGAGCCACGGGTCTGTCCTCCTTGGGGATTGCAATTATGGTAGGTTTTTTATATTATGTGGTCAACGCCCTCTCGGTGGCCTTCGGAAAGGCTGGATTCATGCCGCCTATACTGGCAGTATCCTTAAGCCACATTATATTCCTGGGATTGGGGTTGTATCTTATCGGGGAATTCAGTTAAATGCTATCCGAGATATATACGGGGGACACGACTACCAATGCCGCAGATAATCTCATAGGGAATAGTCTTGGATAGATACGCTAATTCTTCAACGCTAATGCGAGAACCCTTCTGCCTGCCTATAAGCACTACCTCATCACCTACATTAATCTGAGTATTACCTATATCCACCATAATCTGATCCATACACACAGCACCGCTAACCCTGAAGCGCCTCCCATTAATCAAGACGCTTGCCCTATTGGAAAGAATACGTGGATAACCATCCCCATAACCGATTGGTAAGACAGCCACCCTTGTCTTTCTCTTTATTATGTAAGAACGGCCGTAGCTTATCCCCCAACCAGAGGGCATATTCTTCAGGCAGATTATCCTGGTCTTAAGCGAGAGGACTGGCCTTAATCTTACCTGCAGGCCCTCCTTGGGATAGATTCCGTAGAGCATCAAGCCTGGTCTAACTAAATTAAAATGACTACTCGGGTAATTGATGATGCCCACACTATTAGCGGTATGCAAGAGCGGAATCTGTATACCTGACCTCCTCAGATCATCAACTAATCTGTTAAAGAGGCTAATCTGATAATTTGTAAACTCCTCATCGCAATCCGCACAGGGGAAATGTGTGGATAACCCCTCCACCCTCAGATGGGAAAGCAGGCTAATCTCCTTAATAAGCCGTCCTGCCTCTTTATATAAAACCCCCAGCCTGCCCATACCTGTATCTACCTTAATATGCACCCTTGCAGTCTTATTAACGCTCTTTGCCTTCTGATTTAATCTTAGAGCTAACCGATGATCAGAGAGGGTTTGAGTAAGATTGTATTGAATAACCAACCCCGCGTATCTCTCAAGAATATTACCCAGGATTAAAATCGGCAACCTTATCTTATTCTCCCTCAAGATAACGGCCTCATCAATACCGGCTACCCCCAGATAGTCTGCCCCCAGGTCTGCCAATTTCCTAGCCACAGGCAACAGGCCATGACCGTAAGCATCGCATTTAACCACTGTCATTATCTTGATATCATCGCCTACTGTTTTCTTTACCTGACGGAAGTTAAACTCCAGCGCAGACATATCCACCTCTGCCCAGGTAGGACGATAACCAATATTATTATCTATCTTTGAGCGCATTCTGTATCTGACACTCCTTAGGATACAAATAAATAGGCTTTATTCTCCTGGCATCGATAAATCTTCCTCTATCTATCAATTCCCGGGCAAGGGAGATTAATCTACCTGCTTCCGGATACCAGTTATCCTCCCCTAAAAATAGGCTGCCCTTAATCCTCTGCCTTATCCTCTGTTGATAAAGAGAGAGCCCATCCCCCAGGAAACTAACTGATTCATAAGGCCTCGCCCTTTTTATCAACTCATCAATACCTATCAATAAGTAAGGGCTCAGGCGTTTAAGACTCCTATTACCTCCGGCCTCATACAGGGCGGTATATACAAGATTTCTCCTTGCATCAATCACAGGGCACACGATCTGTCTCTTCTCTGATGTGCAGTTTCTAGCTATAACATCCAAGGTGGGCAATCCTACAATCGGCCTTTTTAATGCCAGGGCGAAACCCTTCGTAAAGGCCAGGCTGATACGTAAACCGGTAAAGGAACCCGGCCCTAATCCCACCGCAAAGCAATCGATCTCATCAATGGATAGCCGCAGCCGTCTCAGGGCCTTCCTTACGGTGGGCAGAAATAGCTCTGTGTGCCTTATGCCGCAGAGAAGATTATATTCTGCGGTTTTACCTTTCCGGTTAACTATACCCAGACAGAATTTACTGCTTGAGGTATCAACGGCCAGGATGTTTATCTCCTTCTGCATATATATCTCTATCTCCTGCAGAATCAGCCTTATTCCCTAATTGATGTATCAATAGCCAGAATACCCATCATCTTCGAAATCTAAATATGCCTGCTCTTCTTAATTCCCCTTGTTTTTAAAGAGACAGCTGAATGCATATAATCCTCAGTTAACGAATATACCATCTTCCTATAACGCTGTCCCTCGGCGATTAACTTGATAAGCCTTTCCGTCGTATCACTGATTTGCAACTCAATCCTTAGGAACTGAGGAGGTAGCAATCCACCCAGTCTCTCTGCCCATTCAATAATACATACGCCGGAGGAATAGAAATATTCATCAATCCCTAATCTTAAGATATCATATCTGGTCTTTAAGCGGAATAGGTCTATATGATAAACTGGATTCCTAGCTTTCCCCTTAGGCAAATATTCACGTATCAAAACAAAGGATGGGCTGATGACGCTGCTCTTATCTATCCCCATCCCGCTGGCTATTCCTCTTACCAGCACCGTCTTACCTGCACCAAGACTACCAAAGAGACAGATAATATCACCTGGCTTAAGAAGAGTAGCAATCCTGCGGCCAAGATATATTGTCTCCTCTTCCGAATGCGAGATTACAGTTAACATTGGCTCTCTCTAAAGATATACTCCTTGAAGACCTCTGAAGCCTCTGATTTCTAAAAGGCCACTCTGGGGGCCTCCTAAATGGGAGATAGCCCCTGGTATCAGAAGTGTCTAAATCCACTACGCTTAAGCCTTAGCCTCCTTGCATGCTCATCAAGCAATACCAGACCATGAGTATGAGCAACAATCTCCCCGATGGGAGCAAATATATCAGCATAAGAAGACCTGACTAATCTTTTTGCCTCAGGCCCAGAGAGCGTAAACAATAACTCAAAATCCTCACCCATATAGAGAGCATCCTGCAGGCTATCAGCCTGAGCACATACAGGAATTAGCTCCTTAAAAAGTACAGCCCCCTTATTGCTCCTATGTAAAATATGCCCCAAATCCTGAATAAGACCATCGGAGATATCAATCATCGAATTTACTTTATAATTATTAACCAGGTATCTTGACTCTTTAATGCGTGGCTTGAACCTTAAATGCCTTCCGTAGATTGAACCTCCTAATTTATTTGAAACAAAGATAATATCCCCCTCCCTTGCTCCCCCCCTCAGAACCAGCTTGCCCTTTTCCACCATACCTATCAAACTCACATCGATAACTACTCTATCCGACTTACTTATATCCCCACCTACAATCTTAACCTTAAATTCCTTTGCCTGGGATACAATACCACGATACAAACTCCTCATCTTGCTAACCGGCATATCAGAGGGCAACCCCAGGCAGACCTGAGCATAACAGGGCACTCCCCCACAGGCGGCAATATCGCTCAAACAGCAGCCCAGACTCTTGCGCCCCACCAGATACAGTCTATCCTGAGGGGTAAAATCTTCATTCTCAATTAACATATCACAAGTAAAAAGCAGTAGATTCCGCCGATTGAACGGCAGAACAGCACAATCGTCTCCAATATCAAGGCCAGTGCCGGCAGAATCCAGCATCCTTCTTATCATCTCGATTACCCCGAATTCACCTAATCCTTTAAGTCTCATATGTATGCGCTAAATATCTGGTAATATAATCCTGCAACAAATCACTGTCTTTTGTTAACAATGAAAAGGATATCTCTACGAGAAGGTTTTATTATGCCTCGCTCGGTAACAATAGCGCTAATTAAGGCGCGGGGAGTAATATCAAAAGCAGGATTCAATACATTTATTGAAGAGGGTGCAACTGGCTTCTTAAAAAGATTATGAGTAATCTCTCGCCTTGGGCGCTGTTCGATAGGAATATCTCTACCGCTTTTAATCGTGATATCAAAGGTAGAGATCGGCGCAACCACATAGAACGGAATACGATGCCATTTAGCCAGAACAGCCAGATTATAAGTGCCTACCTTATTTGCTGTATCGCC
>JAOZPD010000094.1 GCA_029932935.1 Candidatus Omnitrophota bacterium
ATATAAATGAAATTTCCAAGGAGGCAAGAGGGGTTTGGTTAGTATGTTCTAATTGGGGGTACTGGCCAATATTTATATCTCCTGATGTAAGAAGATGGTTGAATAAGAAAACTCCCGAATCTAAAAGTAGGGATTTCCCAGGAATAAAGATATATTATATAAGGCGTTGATTGTTTTATTTGATGCTCTTAAGTATATTTATCAATGAAGCTGACTGAACAGAAATACATATTTTTAATAATTATTACCGTAATATTTTTATCTTTAAGTTGGTTTGTTTCTGATCCCGTGAGAGCAGCCAAGATTGATAGGTATTTTTTATATAGTGTAGATGATATTTTTCGTTATTGTCATGTGAAGGCATCCGTATTTGATGGATTAGTGTTTTTTAGTCCCTACGTAAAATTAGGCTATGCTGTTGTAGCAAGGATATTCTTTGATATCCTTCCTTTAGGGATGACCTCTCTAAGGATAATGAATGTTCTATTTTCTATTGGCATATTGGTTTTGATATATAGATTATCACAGAAATTATATGCATTTAGTTCATCCTCATATATGGTTGTTCTATTAACAGTTACTTTTCCTGTATATTTTCTTTTGTCTATTTCTACACTTTCAGAAGTAATGTTTTGTTTTTTTCTAATCTCATCTATTTATTTGTTTTACATACGTAGATATAATAGCTCAATCCTCTTGGTTTCTCTCTTACCACTTTTTAGACAGGAGGGGATTATATTTCTGTTTATCTGGGCGTATTTTTTAAAGAATCTATCCCAGAGGAGAAAAATATTGCTATTATTTATACCCTTTTCTCTTTGGATGGTATTTATATTGTTGCAGAATATATTTAATCACGCTCTACTTTGGCTTATGCCCGGTGTACCTCCTTATAATTCTGTGGCCGTATTTAAGCAGTCATTAATTTTGATGAGTATTTTCATCTATAGCCCACTTGTTATTTCTACTCTTATAGGATTTATGATCAATTTGCGTAATAAAGAATTAGATACTCTCAAGGTATGCTTTGTTAGTTACGTTTTGTTTCTGATGATATTTCAGGTTGTGCATTTCTTAAAATTTGGATTACTCTGCAGGGAGCTTAGAATTGTTATGCCTCTTGTTCCCATAATGGCAATATTGGCGGGTGGAGTATTCGATAGAGTAGCTAAACATATTTTTATGAAGAAGACTGGTTTTTTGTTGATGATAGCATCAATAATAATAATAATGTTTATTCAAATAATTCAACTGCAGAGGGATTACTTCGTTGCAATTGATTTAGTCACACCCCAAGAGGAACAAGAGATAAAAGAAATTAGTGTTTGGTTAAATAATTATCTATCGGAAAGGCATATTAGTCAGGTTTATGTTCCTGGTGTTTTGACTTCGCATAGGGTTATCCGTAGGCTGTGGATGTATCTACCCGGCTATATCAAGCTCTGTGCCATACCAGGAGATTCTTTAGAAGAGGCCACAATGATTAATGATTTTGTCTTAGATATAACTGCGCTAAGATACATATACATTAATAAGGATAAAAATGGGGAAAAGCTACTCATATCAACCAGGCTATATGATTCAGGATTATTAGAAGAATTGCAATATAAGTTAATAAAAGAATTGCCGAATATATCCTTATATTTTTATATAGTGAATAGATAAGTCAGTTTCATTTCTAGTTTTTATATAATAGGATTGATTTAGAGGAGTGACATTGTCCCATTTGCGTTAGTTGATAGCACATCTAGCCTCCTCAGGAGACAATCGACTTTATGTTTAGAGAGCATAAACTATTTTATAGAGTATATTTATCCATTATTACTATTTTTATTTGCCTTTTTATCTTAGAGATGTATTTCAGGTGGAGGATGCCATATAACATGTCCTTGAGAGATATCTCAATTAAATCAGATAACCCCCGTATACTTTATGAGCTGAGGCCAAATTCTGAGATTATATTTACTGGACAATATGCTAAATTGTCTCCTACCACTATAAAAATTTCTTCAAATGGTATCAGGGACTATCAATATATGCCTGAGAAACCACAGGGCGTTTATCGAATTGTTATTCTTGGCGATTCTGTGGCTTTTGGTTGGGGTGTTGAGTTAGAGCACACGTTTGCTAAGTATCTAGAGCGATTTCTACAGGAGAGACGAATAGGCAGATTTGAGGTAATAAATTTTGGAGTACCAGGATATAACTTGGCCCAGGAAATAGCTACTCTGGAATATAAATGTTTGGATTACCATCCAGATTTGATTATTTTCTGCATAGAAGAAAACGATTATAAACCCTTGTTTAACTATTATTGTCCTATTACGCTACTCCGGCACTTGCCACAATTTATTTATAAGAGCTATCTAATTAATTGGATATTGGAGAGGGTTGTTTATTATATGGACAAGGTAAACTCACGAGAGTTCAATAGGGGGATCGTTGAGGTAGATCGGGCTATAGATAATCTATGTAATATTTTATTGAAACATAATATAAAAGTTTTATTCTATCCTGATGTTTGGTGGTTACACGGTATTTTAAAAAAATATAATTTAGATAACCTCATCATTAACTCAGATGGGATAATCTTTAAAGACCCACATTATACATATGAGAGAGACGGACATCCTAATAAGAATGGACACAGAAAGATAGCCGAGGAGATATATAATTATTTGGAGATCAATGGATATCTTAAATCTCATAAGGAAAAGCTAGATTAAGCTACTCCTATTGTTAATATGAGGAGATTATTCTAAACAATGAGATGTTTATTTTTGTCATATTATCTATAATCACCGCGTCTCTTATTATTCTTGCATATATACATTCATATCTAAGATATGGTTTTAGATTGACTTTTAACTTTTTTCTTTTTTCTTTTTTATATGTTTCTAAATGGGTAATTAAAAATTCAGCAAATATACCAGCCATGTTTAAGACAGCTCAACAGATAAAGATACTCGAGTTATCTATGTGTGGAAAAAGTATTTTTTATAAGAGCATTGCGAATTATCTCTATACTATTAGTACAATACTGGGCTGGATATTTTTGTTATATGTTAGCTGGTATTTGGCGGGTAGGATAATGCAGCGTTTGAGCTCTATCAAAGATAGACTATTTCCCACATTATTATTGTCTGGGTTAATAGTTTCTTGTATTGTTTACATAGTTGAGGCTATGGCTGGTGTACTTGGTTGGTGGAATTGGACGGTGTTCTGTTCACAGATAGATAAATTCTTAATTGGTTGCCCATTCCATCCTATTAGAAAAGGTTTTTATTTCAGTATATATTTCTTAGCGGCATATTTTCTTATAGAATGTACTAAGTTTAGACGAGCCAACTGGAAGGCAATGTTTTTTATTATACCATTTATCCATATCTTTTGTATCTCCATATTTGGGCCGAGTGAGCTGGTTCGATTAATAGAGCACATTGTATCTTTGGTTGTATTAGTTATATTGGTTCTGTTTAGCCCTTTGGATTTTGACTTCAGCTTCGATAATACTAAATCAAGAAAATTCCAAATGATAGATAATACTATGCTATTGATGATATTGGTTATCTTGCTAATCTTAGCCGTTGTAAATATTACAGTATTTAAACAAGCATTTCTTAATCTGGCTATATTGCCATTTGTGTTTTTTCTATTCTTTTCTATTAAGTTCATACCTGTTTATATTATTCTGGCTTGTGCATTAATTTTAATACCATTACTCAAAAATACTTATTCCCTCTTTGTTCCTCTGGTTGTAATATTAATCTTGAGATATCTTATGCCAAGGATAAACAAGAAAAAGATAAAATATTGCCCTATTGAGGATAATGATACGTAAGATAATACATATTATTCAATATAGCCGGCATATCTTGCAAAAATTCCTATTAAGCGATTATATCCTAATATTATTTCTTATTTTATTATCGTTGAGGATAAGATGTAACGTATTTGATGCTTTTGATATCGGTCTACACGATAAAACCATCTATCTTGCCAAAGGACTTTTCTTCTTGCAAAATTTAAGATTACCCAGTATTACCTATTCTCCTCTGTATGTGTTATGGTATTCAATTTTAGAATTGGTAATTTCTGACCCCATTGATGTTTATTATATCCAGTATCTTGTTACAGCAGCCTTGACCGTTATAGTTTTATATTTTGCTATGCGTAGACTACACATTTCGAAAATAGTATCATTTGTGCTCTGTTCGTATTGGACGCTACTTTACGTAAATATGTATAGAATGCTATATGTTTACCATTTTGCATTTCTATTATCCACACTAGGAATAATAACAATAACAATGAGAAATAGAATAAAAGCCGTTATCTTTACTGTGCTGGTATTAACCCTGGTTTTTTTCTCTAGATTTGAATATATTATAAGTCTGGCAGTTTTTTTAACAATAATTATAGTGATAACTCTAAGAAAAAGAGCATTACTCGTAGATATATTAAGAAAAGATAGAATTTCAAAATCTACTTATCTCATTATTATATTTTTTATATGTCTTTTGTTTCTATTCTTTAAATTTACAGATAACAGTCTAAGTGATGAGGCTAATAAGTTATGGACATCATTTGGTACTGGTTACGTGTTAAGATGCTCTCAGGCAACATCATTATCGAAATCAGTCTTAGATATAGATTGGGTAGAGGTAATACATAATCATTTTCCTGGGGCGAATAGTCTTTTACAGGCTATATTAGTTAATCCTGCTGCTGTAATGAAATATGTGTGGTTGAATCTTAAGGATAGCCCGGATACATTATTCCGTTGTCTTTTTGAAACAGCATTATTTAGGATATATAATCTTCGTATATTTCCGATATTTATTCTGTCTATAATTATTATTATAAATAGATTACGCTCTCTAAAACAATTTCTTCTAAATAGATTAAAAGAGAGTAGAATGAAGTTGGTATTCATATATATAGCTTGTATCTCTCTTGCCGTTATTCCATCATTTTTTGTGGGGTCATATATTGACCTGTTTTTTCCTTTGATTTTCTTAATCTTCTTTTGCTTCGCTA
>JAOZPD010000095.1 GCA_029932935.1 Candidatus Omnitrophota bacterium
ATCCACGTTGTGGACCGCGAGTTCGAATCTCGCCCTCTCCGCCAGTTGGGATGGATATCCGTTTTTATGAACAGAGAGAGAACGGATAATTATATATAATTGAATAGATTCCCCTTCTCAAATAAAGTCTGAACCTGTTTTTATAAAATATCTATGGTTCTCTATGGAGGAATGCGTGAGTGGTTGAAACGGGCGCTCTCGAAAAGCGTTAGGGTTGTAAAACCCTCGGAGGTTCGAATCCTCCTTCCTCCGCCATGTAGGATATGGATTGATAAACACACCGTCAGGCATAGCAGAAGACTTCATTGGCTGCCCATCTGAGAAGTCAGATAGTAATATCTTTATATAGTATTATAGTAGAGAGATAGAGATTTTGTCAGAGTGGATAGGATATCATTGGCAAGAGGGCGAGAAGGGTAAAAAAATAAGGCCTGGTTAATCAGGCCTTATTTTTTAGGCTATAAACCTCAATAGCTTTCGCTATAAGCACACCTCCTTTTTATAACCTCTCTAATAAAAAATATAACCGATATTACATAAAAATTCAAGAGCGTCAGGATGACAAAATAATCCTTTTGTATTCCTGAATCTCTAAAGGTATTTTGAAAGGTATCTTGTGGTTGATAATCCAGTTGATTTTTGGGTTAATTTCTGGTATAAAGGAATGAATAAGAGCTACAGTTTATACTGGAGAGGTGCGAGAGCCCGGTTTAATCGGCACGATTGGAAATCGTGTGACCTGAAAAGGTCCGTGGGTTCAAATCCCACCCTCTCCGTAACAATATTAACTACAGGATGATAGATACAGAAAGGCCAATTAATGAATCGCTATTCATTTGAGGCAGTTATTTTTGATTTGGATGGAGTGGTTACCAAGACCGCCCTTGTCCATGCTCGGGCCTGGAAGCTGGTCTTTGATGAGTATCTGCGCCTGAGAGAGAAACGGGACGGAGAGCCGTTTCGGGAATTTACCCATGATGTTGATTATCTGACCTATGTAGATGGGAAGCCCAGATATGAAGGGGTCAGTAGCTTTCTGGAGTCCAGGAGGATTCATATCCCTTGGGGAGAGCCATCCGATGCTCCTGATAGAGAGACTGTCTGCGGTATTGGCAATAAGAAGAATGCGGCATTCCTTAAGGTGCTTAATGAGCAGGGAATAGAGGTTTATGAGACAACCATACAATTTATAAGAGAACTCAAGAGGGCTGGTATTCGAATAGGTATAATCTCTTCTTCTAAGAATTGTAAATTTATTCTTCAATCTGCGGGTATTGAAGAGTTGTTTCAGACCAGAGTTGACGGTTTGGTTACTACAGAGTTGAGGCTTAGGGGTAAGCCGGAGCCGGATGTTTTTGTTACTGCGGCTCATAATTTGGGGACCATTCCAGGAAGGTCGGTGGCGGTGGAGGATGCAATATCTGGGGTCCAGGCAGGTAGGAGTGGGGGTTTTGGCCTTGTGTTAGGCTTAGCAAGGAAGGACAACGAAGCCGCACTTATCCAGAACGGTGCAGATGTGGCCATGCCCGATATATCAGAGATAGATTTAGAGTGGGTTGAGCATTGGTTCCGCAGGACGCCAAGGGTACTATTCTCAGTCTGGGACAAACCAGAAGGGACTTATAAATCTTTTGCAGCAGGAGGAGAATCGCAGGGTAGGGTTGTCTTGAATCCATGCTACTCTCGCCATCCAAAAACGGTTTTGCTTGCTGAAAAAAAACCGGTTTTCTTTCTGGATTACGATGGCACATTGTCCCCTATCGCTGACCGCCCTGAATTAGCGGTTATGTCAGAGGAGATGAGACAGACAGTACAACGTTTATCCCGTAGATTCACAACCGCTATCGTCAGCGGGAGAATGAGACAGGATGTAGAAAGGCTTGTAGGCATTAAGGGACTTTTGTACGCCGGTAGCCATGGATTTGATATCTCAGGGCCAGAAATTTGTATGATTGAACCACGCGCCAAAGAATTAATTCCCCTTATAGCAGAGATAAGCGCCAGCCTCAAGGGCAATCTGGGCAATATACCAGGGCTTTTGATAGAGGATAAGAGGTTCAGCCTGGCCGTGCATTATCGCTTGGTTAAGGAAGAGGATATACCGCAGATTGAGGATTTAGTCAATAGTATTGTTCAAAAGAAGGGTTCTCTTCGTTTAATGCACGGAAAGAAGGTTTTTGAGATTCTACCCGCAATTGACTGGGATAAGGGCAGAGCGGTAGTCTGGATTATGCAGGCTCTGGGTATCTCCTGGAGTGATATCTGCGCCGTGTATATAGGCGACGATACCACCGATGAGGATGCCTTTAGGGTGATTCGTACAAGAGGAGTGGGTATTCTGGTTTCAGAGCATGACAAGGTCTCCGCGGCTGATTTTCGAGTAGGTTCGCCCGAGGATGTAAAGAGGTTATTCGAGATGATATTATCTGCAGCTTAATTTAGAGAAAAGGTATAAGTATAAATATGTCAGGGACGCCATATACGTGGAAAATATTCTATAATAAATTTGAGCCAGAACAGGAGAGCCTAAGAGAGGTTTTATGTACCTTGGCCAATGGTTATTTTGGAACAAGGGCAGCCGCCCCTGAGTCTGTGGCTTCCGAGATTCATTATCCAGGCACGTATATCGCCGGCCTATATAATAGGCTGGCTACGCGTATAGCCGGCAGAAGGGTAGTTAATGAGGATTTTGTCAATTGTCCAAACTGGCTCTTCTTGACATTCAGGAATGGAGAGGGAAGATGGTTTTGTCCTTCTACAAGCAAGGTTCCTTATTATTATCAGGAGCTCGATATGCTAAATGGTGTCTTAAACAGAAGGATTATCTTCCGAGACTTAAGGGGGCAGAAGACATTAATTGAAACCAGTGTGATTGTCCATATGAAGAATCCCCATATCGGGGCAATACGATATGTGATAACCCCTAAGAATTATAATGGTTGGATTACAGTAGCCTCAATGCTCGATGGACTTGTGCTTAATACAGGTGTTGAGCGATATAGAAAGTTAAACTCTAAGCACCTGGAGCCTTGTTCACTGGGTAATTTTGGCAGAAATGGTATATATCTATCAATGAAAACCAGTCAATCTAATGTAGAGATTGCATTGGCCTCCAAGATACGAATATTCGAAGAGGGCAGAGAGAAGATGCCCCTTATTAAGCAGCGCGTGAAAGGGAAAGAGATGATTGGTCAGGAATTTAGAGTATTTATTCATAAGAACAAGTCTTATGAAATAGAGAAAACAGTAGCTATATATACCTCAAAAGACCCTGCTATTCAGAGCCCTGTCTCCAAGGCAATCAGTACAGTGAAGAGGTCCGGCAGATTCGAGGCATTATTCCAGAGCCATCGGCGGGTATGGGCGCAGTTATGGGATAGGGCTGATGTCTTGATTAAGGGCGATACGTTCTCTCAAAAGATGCTAAGGCTTAATATCTTTCATTTACTTCAGACCGCCTCAATTCATAACACCAATATAGATGCTGGTTTGCCTGCAAGGGGTTTACACGGAGAGGCATATCGAGGGCATATTTTCTGGGACGGGATTTTTACATTACATTTCTATGACCTTCACTTTCCGGATATTGCCAAGGCATTGCTTTTATATAGATACAGGCGTCTACCTGCGGCTAGGGAATATGCTAGAAAAGAAGGGTATAGAGGAGCCATGTTTCCCTGGCAGAGTGCCTCCTCTGGCAGCGAGGAGACGCAAACACTGCATCTTAATCCTATCTCGGGAGAATGGGGTCCTGATTATAGCAGGCTTCAGCGCCATGTATCTTTTGCTATCGCATATAATGTATGGGAATATTATGAGATAACCGGTGATTTTAAATTCCTCGTTGCCTTTGGTGCAGAATTGATACTCTCGGTTGCCCAATTTGCCTCCAGTTTGGTCAGATATGACCATAAGGATGGAAGGTTTCATACAGAGGGAGTGATGGGGCCGGATGAGTTTCATGAGATGTTGCCAGGAGCTACCAAGCCCGGATTGAGAGATAACGCTTATACAAATGTAATGATTATCTGGGTGCTCCTTATCGCTGAAGAGATTCTTTCTATTTTACCTAGGAGCGATAAGGAGAGAATACTGAAAAAATTAGGGTTAGAGCAAAAGGAAATCCAGCGCTGGAGGGATATTGTCCGGAGGATGAATATTATTATCAATAGCAGAGGTATCATAAGCCAGTTTGATGGATATTTTGGTTTAAGGGAGTTAGACTGGGGTAAATATCGGGCAAAATATAGAAATATCCAGCGGATGGACAGAATTCTGAAAGCAGAAGGTAAGTCGCCGGATGCCTATAAGGTTACCAAGCAGGCCGATGTGCTTATGATGTTTTATCTATTGCCTCTCTCCAAGGTAGCAGAGATATTTGCAAGACTCGGTTATCATTTTAATAAAGATAGGTTGAAGAGAAATTATAAATATTATGTGAAGAGGACCACCCATGGTTCTTCTCTGAGTAAGGTTGTTCATTGTTTGATTTCCAGACAGGTTGATATGTTTCAGGAGTCATGGCATTGGTTTATAGAGGTATTAGAATCTGACTTCTACGATACCCAGGGAGGAACTACCCCGGAGGGCATCCATACAGGAGTTATGGGAGGCTCTATTGATATTGTTATGCGTGGTTTTGCGGGGATAAATGTGTTACGAGAAAAGATTAGAGTTAATCCCAGATTGCCCCGGAACTGGCAGTGCATTAAACTTAAATTTCTCTATAAAGGCAGATGGGTATTTTTGTCTATAACAAGAACCCAGGTTGCTATTCTAATTCAAAAATCATCAGCAAGACCTATCACCACGCCAGTGGAGATTAATGGCAAATTTCAATATCTTCCTTCAGGAAAGACATTTAAATTTTCTTTGAAAAAAAGATAAACTACTAACCGAAACTTAGAAAATATTGGCTAATCCAGAAATACAATTATTAAATCATCGATG
>JAOZPD010000022.1 GCA_029932935.1 Candidatus Omnitrophota bacterium
TGGATATTTAAGAATCGACCACAAGCCTTTATTGCTATTTCTATAATAATTATATTTATCATAGGTATTAATCTGTACCGGAGGAAGAATCTCGTGTTGTATAGAGTTTCTTTATCTTTAATTCTATCCGGCGCGTTAGGTAATCTTATTGACCGTTTAAGGATAGGTGCAGTAATAGATTTCTTGGATTTTCGCATCTGGCCAGTATTCAATATTGCCGATAGCGCGATTACAATAGGGGCGATATTGTTGGCGTATGCAATATTATTTCAGAAAGGCAATTCTATAAATAACCAAATAAACCTTAAGAATGCATCCGATAATTTGTAAATTAGGCCCTTTAACCTTATATTCATACGGTCTTATTTTGGTATTTGCCTTTAGTATTGCTATCTCTTTAGCCAGTTTTCAAACCAGGAGATACGGATTGAGTCCGGATTTAATTTCCAATCTTTCCTTTATTGTCATTATCAGCGGTATAATTGGTGCTCGCCTTTTATATGTAATCCTAAATCTTGATTTCTACATTAATAATCCTATCGAAATATTCATGCTCTCCCACGGTGGACTTGCTTGGTTCGGGGGGTTGATTTCGGGCCTTGTTTTTTGTGTAGTCTATTTAAGATATAAAAAACAAGATGTTTATAAAATATTCGATCTGTTAATTCCTTATGTGGCGTTAGCCCAAGCCATTGGTAGAATTGGTTGTTTTTTAAATGGGTGTTGTTTTGGGAAGAGAAATTTATTCTTTGGTATTTATTTCCCTGTTCATGATGCAATACTTATACCTACTCAGCTCTACTCCTGTTTGGCTTTACTGGTGATATATTTCCTTCTGAGAAAGAGGCAAGAGATGGAGCATCGCAAGGGGGAGATTTTGTATTTATATCTTTTATTCTATGCTGTATGGCGCTTCTTTATTGAGTTTTTTCGCGGGGATAGCAGAATATTTATTTTTGGTTTATCCATCTTCCAGCTAATCAGTATTGCGTTGTTTGTCTTCGCCACAGTTATGTTAGCAAGACCGAGGAATCATTAGATTTAAATACCTCTCTATAACTGATATGAAGCAGTTTATCTTGAGGGTTATGGCTTCTGATGCAGGTATGCGTCTGGATTTATATGTGTTAAGATTCTCACAGACACATAATCTGGCTCTCTCTCGTAATTCGATACAGAGGTTAATTCGGCAGGGATGTGTGATTCTGGAAGGAGGAAATAAGACTTTAAATACACACTATAAGATTAAGGGCGGTGATATTTTTAGATTTCAGATTCCTGAGCAGTCTTCTTCAGGTATAGTACCAGAGTATATTCCACTGGATATTAGGTTTGAAGATAGAGATGTAGCGGTGATAAACAAACCCTCGGGTATGGTTGTACATCCTGGTGCGGGTAATTCTCGGGGTACTCTGGTAAATGGTTTACTTTTTCAGTATACCTCTTTGTCCTCTATTAATCCGCAGAGGCCAGGTATTGTTCATCGGTTGGATAAAGACACATCTGGTTTAATTGTGATTGCTAAGAATAACTTGAGCCACTACCATCTATCGCGCCAGTTTGCTAAACATACAGTGTCGCGTCAGTATGTAGCTTTAGTGAAGGGGGCGGTGCAATTCAACGAGGATGTTATTGAATTACCGATTGGACGCCACCCCAGACAACGTGAGAAGATGAGTGTGAGCTTTGCCAATAAAACTAGATATGCAAAAACTAAATATCAGGTATTAAGACGTACCCAGAAGGTTACCCTTCTCAGGCTTACGCCATTTACCGGTAGAACTCATCAGTTAAGGGTGCATTTGAGTTTTATTGGTTACCCAATTCTAGGAGATAAAAAATACGGCCGTAATACAGAATTTAGTCGCCTTGCATTACATGCTGATTATTTAGGATTTGTTCATCCTCGCACTGATAAATTTATTGAGGTTAGAACAGATATCCCCAAGGAATTCTTAGAGATATTTAATAAATTATAAAATAAGACCTATAGAGGAAATCGCTTGACTTTTATTAAGGTGGAGTTAAAATTAAATCAAATCAAAGAGTTAGGATAGATTGAGTTCGATAGGACGAGAGAAAATATGGGTAAGACGAGCATAATTGTTTTGATTGTATTATTAGTATTGTCGCTTGCTGGCGTAGCGACTGGATTATATTTTTTTCAGAAAGAAAGACTGAAAACCATTACTTTGGAGGGCGAACTGGAGAGTCTTAAAGTAGAGAAGCGCATCGCTGAAGAGAAGTTAATGAGCTCTCAGGAGAAGATAGATAAGCTGTTAGTCCAGTTGCAATCTAGTAAGGATGAGATAGAAAAACTGAACAAGGAGCTGGAAAAGACCAAGAATAAAAATGATCGTTTATATTCGCAGGTTAAGAAATTGAAGCAGCGCCTTCAGAAAGAGGAAAGGATAAGAAAGGAATGGGAAGCCAACAGCGTTAAGGCACAAAAGGAGATAGAGCAGTTAAAGTCATTGCTTAAATCGGCCCAAGCAGATAAAGAGGAATTAGAAGAGAGGTTGGGTAAGTTAAAAGATAGCGACGGCGGACAGGTGGCTTTGGGTAAGATTGTTATTGCAGGAACGGAGGGACCAACAGCCTCCTCTAAAGTAATACCAACCGAAGAGCCCATTACAGAGAAGTCATCCCTTAAGGCAACCCCCGCCACTACAGATTCTTCCCGCAAGACAGCTGCTCTAAAAACCGAAGAGCCCATTACAAAAAAGTCATCTCCTAAAACAACCCACACAGCTATAGAAAGTTCTTCTGTTACGACTCCTGCTGCGGAAGCCAAAGCCGAAGCGCCCTCCATAGAAAAACAGCCCTCCCCCAAAACAGATTCACCACCTGTGAATATTTCTGTCGCGACTAGTGCAAAAACCAGAACCTCTTCTGGACAGAGGGCCTCTCTTGAGGCAGCAAACAAGATAGAGGCTAAGATATTAGAGGTCAGTGGGGATGGGATTTATGTGCTTGTTAATATGGGCAGACAAGAAGGGATGAATGTAGGCGAGAGATTTTCTGTTTATCGTAAGAGTGTGTATATCGGAGATATTCAGATAGAAAAAGTCCAGCAGACAGATAGTCTCTGTAGTTTCGTATCCAAGAAGATAAAGGAAAGGGTTTTTCCAGGGGATGAGATATTATTAATTAGGAGTGGAGCTCAGCAAGATATGTCTGATAAAAGGAAGGCTGGCATCGTCAAAGAGAAGGTGTTTATTCAATCTCAGGCTACCCAGAAGAAAGAATCGTTAGCCGAGCTTAATAAAGATAAAGAAAACCAGTCTTCTTTTGTCACAGAGGCGAAGATATTAGTGGTTAATAAGGAATACGATTTCGCTATTATTAATTTAGGAATTCAGGATGGGATAAGAGTAGGAGATGAATTCTCAGTCTATCATAAAGGTGTTCATATAGGAGATATTCGTGTGGCTAAGACCATTCCAGCGATGAGTGCCTGCGCTTTTATCTCAGAGAGGATAGAAGATAAGATTAAAGAAGGTGATAAAGCAATTAAAAAATAATGCCATCTCACCACATCCAACCTGTTAGGTCTATCCAGGGAGAACTCTCCTTACCCGGGGATAAATCTATCGCTCATCGTAGTATAATTATCAGCTCTATAGCTAAAGGGAAAACCGATATTTATAATTTTCCCACAAACCAAGATTGTTTGATAACCTTTAGACTATTCAGGAAGCTAGGGGTGAGAATATCTAATATAAACAGAGAGGATTTTACATTATCAATAGAGGGCAAGGGGCTTTATGGTTTGAAGAGAGCTACTTCTCCGCTCTCAGTTAATGAATCGGGCACTACCTTCCGACTTCTTCTAGGTATTCTGGCTGGTCAGCGCTTTTCAACAACTTTAATTACAGCCCACAGTTTAGCCCGTAGACCAATGAGACGCGTTACTGAACCATTGAGAAGAATGGGGGCGATAATTAAAGCACGCAGAGTGATTAATTTACGTAGCAGTGTCATTAAGGAAAGAATAGAGGAATATCCTCCCATTACTATAAAGGGAGGAAATCTGAATAGAATTAGCTATAAAATGGCCGTTGCCTCTGCTCAAGTAAAGTCAGCATTACTTCTTGCTGCCCTATATGCTAAGGGGACTACGAGGATACTTGAGCCGGTAAAGACTCGTGATCATACCGAGCGAATGTTAAAGAACTTTCGAGCCAATATAAGAATAGAGAATAAATTTATTTTATTAAGAGGTCAAAATGAATTGACCTCTCCCGGAAAAATTTATATTCCCGGAGATATCTCATCGGCCAGTTTTTTTATTGTCGCTGCGATATTATTACCGCATTCTTATCTTGTGTTAAGGTCTGTAGGAGTTAATCCTACACGCATAGGTTTAATCAGAATATTAAGACGGATGGGGGCAGATATTAGAATTGTGCCACTTGGAGCCTCTTTTTCTGGTGGTGAGCCAGTAGCTGATGTTATAGTCAGGAGCTCTAAGCTTAGGGGTGTAAGGGTTAGTAGTAGCGAGGTGCCTCAGCTGATTGATGAGCTATCTATCTTGATGTTAGCCTCTTGCTTTGCTGAGGGGCAGACAGTAATCTGTGGAGTGGAGGAGCTGAGGGTTAAAGAGACGGATAGAATATTATCTATGGAGAGCAATTTGAAGAGGATGGGCGCAGAGATATTCGTATCTACTTATCGTTCATCATCGGGTAAGCTAAGGGAAAGGATAGTTGTTCGTGGCGTAAAATGTTTGAGAGGCGCCAGGGTAAACAGCTTTGGTGATCACCGTACAGCGATGAGTATGGTAATCGCTGGTCTTATCGCAAAAGGAAGGACTGTTATTGATGATGTTGATTGTATTGATAAGTCGTTTCCCGGTTTTTTAATAACTCTAAGAAAAATAATTAAGTAAACAGAGCCAATTTTTTTATTTGACCCCACAGCTTTTATATATTAAAATAAAACATAATATATTAATGTGATGGAATAGGTAACGATGAGGATACGATATTATGGATATGAATAAAATAATCAATTACAGAAATAATCTGAAGAAGGCATTTGACTATGTGGCTGGTTTATTCTCCAATGATATGGGAATTGATCTTGGTACGGCTACTACTTTGGTTTATGTAAAGGGAGAAGGGATAGTTCTATGTGAGCCTTCGGTGGTAGCAATTGAGAGAGGCACGAGTCATGTATTAGCAGTAGGCGATGAAGCAAAACGCATGCTTGGTCGTACGCCAGGAAATATAGTTGCTATTCGGCCAATGAAGGATGGTGTGATAGCTGATTTTGAAATAACGGAGGCAATGCTTAGGTATTTTATAAAGCGTGTTCATCATCGCAGAGTGTTAGTAAGACCGAGGATTGTTATTGCTATTCCTTCCGGCATTACTGAGGTTGAGAAGCGAGCAGTGAGGAATTCGGCTGAACGGGCAGGGGCGAGGGAGGTATTTTTAATTGAAGAGCCTATTGCCGCAGCTATTGGCGTAGGGTTGCCCATCCAGGATCCCATCGGTAATATGATTATTGATATAGGAGGGGGTACTACAGAGATTGCGGTTATCTCTTTAGCTGGTATTGTATTTTCTAAATCCATTCGTATCGGTGGCGATGAGATGGACGATACGATTATTGAGTATTTAAAGAAGGCATATAATCTAATGATAGGAGAGCGTACTGCCGAAGAGATAAAAATAAAGATTGGTTCTGCTTATCCTTTAGAGGAGGAGTTAAGTTTAGAGGTTAAGGGTAGAGATTTAGTTGGAGGTTTGCCCAAGGCAATAACCATAACGTCACAGGAGATAAGAGACGCCTTGAGAGGAACCTTAGATGCTATTCTTGAGACAGTTAAGGTATCGCTGGAAAGGACACCTCCTGAATTAGCCGCTGATTTAATTGAGCATGGTATCATTATGGCAGGTGGCGGTTCGCAATTAAAGGGATTGGATACCTTTATTTCTGATGCTACCGGTCTACCGGTACATGTTACCGATGATCCATTAACAGCGGTTGTCCAGGGTACAGGTAAGGTATTAAGTGAGATTAAATATCTTAAGAGAGTCACTGTCCCTATAAAGTCAGAGATGCATTCTTATTAAATCCTCAGATGTGCCTGGTAGAAAAAAAAGTTTAATTATTCCCTCTCTTATTGTTGCTGCGCTGATTCTCCTTGCAGCAGCATTTATTCCTTATATAAGAGCCAGCTTTATCGATAGTCTACATTTACCGCTAGAACTCCTTTTTGCTATCAATCGGGAAATCCAGGGCATTGTTCTGTACCACTATAATTTAGTCCAGAATCAGCGATTAGAGAGGGAGATTAGTCTGGTTAAACGCCAACTCTACGAGAGTACTGAAGTATACCTTGAGAATGCACGCTTAAGAGAACTTCTCGATTTTAAAGAAAAGTCTATTTATCCTCTAACAGCTGCTAATGTTATTGGATATGACCCATCGAACCTATCATCGATAATTATTATTAATAAAGGCAAGGAACAGGGTATCAAGAGAGATTGTGCGGTAATTACTAATAGTGGATTAGTAGGCAGGGTAGTTGAGGTAGGTAGGTTAACTAGCAAGGTATTAGTGATTAATGACATAAACTCAGGGGTAGCTGCTCTTATTCAGCGGAGTCGGCAGAAAGGGTTAATATCTGGTACATTATCCAGAGGATTGGTTATGCATTATTTGCCACCGGGGGCAGACGTTAGAATATCAGATACAGTTATTACCTCTGGTTTATCCGGGTTATATCCAAAGGGAATTCTGATTGGTAAGGTAATTAAAATCCGAGAAGAGAATTACGGAGAGATGTTTGCTGTTATTGAGCCGAGCACAGATTTAACAAGATTAGAAGAGGTTTTGGTCGTCTTGCCCAAATGATGATAGTGAGGTATTATTTTAGAAAATACCGTATACAGATATACGGATTTCTCATATTATTATTCGCTACTTCATTGCAGTGCACCTTATTGAATTATTTCCGCATTATTAATATAAAGCCTGATATCATGCTTGCTACATTGGTGATGTTCTCTTTTTTTTATAGTTTGAGATGTTCACTTATCTTTTCTCTGTTAATCGGTATCTTTCGTGATGTTCTTGGTTTTTTGCCCTTTGGATTCAATACGATTATTTGTGTTCTCTGGGTTATTCTGGCTAGAGAGATATTTCAGAGGTTGTCTATCGAGGATAAGCTTATTCGTTGTATTACATTATTTATAATTATTGTATTAAATAACCTTACCCTGAATTGTTTTATGTTTATTATCAATAAACCTATACCTACAGGTATTTTATTGAAAGTCATATTTCTGGAGTCGTTGTTTACATTACCTCTGTCCTTAATGATATACAAAATTTTTATATTTTTGTTAAATCCAGTGAAATCTCCTTCTATAAATAGATTGTAGCATCGTATGGTCATTATTCGAGTTTATTCCTTCAATCATTTTCTATAATTAATTATGACGCGATTACAAATTTTTCATCGCAGTATTAAGGTGGTATTTATATTTTTATGCTTAGCCTTAGTTTATTACCAGATAATTCAGTCTAAAAGATATCAACAATTAAGCCAGGCAAATCGAATTCGTATTTTACCCCAGCCGGCAAGTCGTGGTTTTATACTCGATAGAAATGGGCGTCTTTTAGCGGGTAACACCCTATCTTATAATGTACTTATTACCCCTGAAGGAACGTCTTTTCCTGCAGACGAGATTACTCGGCTTTCCTCGATACTCTCTATCCCGGCAAGACAACTGAAATCAAAATACAATGAAGGATATACAGCGCCTTTTGTCCCCATTGTTCTTCTAAGGGGCATTTCGCTTTCCCAGGCAGTTACGATTGGTCAATTCAAGTATGATTTACCTGGAGTGAGCGTACAGGCAGAGCCCAAGCGCATATATCCATTAGGCAGCCTTGCTAGTCATGTATTGGGGTACTTGAACAAGATTGATGCCTGGAGATTAGAAATGCTTAAGGAATATGGATATAAATTGCAAGATTTAGTTGGTTACAGTGGCGTAGAGGAGGTATACGATTATATTTTGCATCCTCGCGATGGCGGGATGCAGGTAGAGGTGGATAATAAGGGGAGGTTGCGTAGAATTCTCGGTTTTAAGTCTCCTCAAGGGGGCAGGGATATCGAACTGACCATTGATTTAGAGATACAAAAGATTGTTTATAATAATCTTAACGGTCATACTGGTTGTGTGATTATTCTTAATCCATTTAATGGAGACATTCTTGCCTTGGAGGCATTTCCTAATTTTAATCCTCAAGTATTCCAGGAGAACAGGCCTTCTCTTATTAATTCTCTTCTTAATGATCCAGACTCTCCATTATTTAACCGAGCAATTAATGGGTTATATCCTCCGGGGTCTATATTTAAGATTGTAGTTGCCACTGCAGGGTTAGAAAAGAAAAAGATTCATTCTCAGGATAGATTCTTCTGCAGAGGAGATATGCAGATTGGTAACCGTAAATTTGGTTGCTGGAAGATGCATGGGTGGCAAGATATTATTTCTGCTATTGCCGAGTCGTGCAATGTATTTTTTTACAATTTAGGCCTTCGCCTTGGGCCGCAATCAATTAATGAATATGCGTTGAAGTTGGGATTTAATCAAATAACAGGTATAGATCTGAACGGCGAATCTACAGGATTTATACCATATTCATTATGGGAGCGTATAAAAAGACGTCAGAGATGGTTTGCTGGCGACACAGCTAATATGTCTATAGGTCAGGGTGAGGTTTTGGTTACACCTATACAGGTGGCGAGGATGATGGCTATATTTGCAAACGGCGGGATACTGATTAAGCCAAGGCTACTGAAATCGATAAGAGATGGAGACCGGATTATTGATTTTCCGTCAAAGCATGGTATAAAATTACAGATAAGTAAGAGGACGCTGAATATAATAAAAGAAGGATTGATTGCTGCGGTTAATGAATCTGGTGGGACAGCAGAGATTCTATCTGATATGAGGGTTTCCATAGCAGGTAAGACTGGCACTGCTCAGGTAGCGAATGCCCGAGCGCATGGATGGTTTGTAGGATATTTCCCAGTAGAAAAACCTAGATTTGTTATCTGTGTTTTTCTTGAGCATGTCGGTTCCGGGTATTATTGTTGTCGTTTAGCTAAGAATATAATTGAGCAGATGCTGGAGAAGGTATATTGTGACTAAATTTGGTTATAAATTAATCTTACTTATTTTAGTCATTAGTTCTATCGGAGTCATAACTATTTACAGCTGCACGCAGAGCCATCCCTCTCTTGCAGGCAGATTGTTATATTTGCGTCAGATTAAATGGATTTTTATTGGTTTGACCTGCCTATTTATCTTTTCATTAATTTCTTACCATCGGTTATGGGATATGGCGTATATATTTTATGCTATAGGAGTAATACTTCTATTAATGGTAACTTTTACCGGGCTTATTCGTTTGGGTGCTCAGAGATGGCTTAAGATATTATGGTTTAATTTCCAGCCATCGGAACTGATGAAGCTAATCATAGTTATATTTCTAGCTCGCTATTTCAGCAGAGCGGATTCTACTTTAGGCAGCAGAGTACATAGCTGGGGTTTTATAGAAGCAGTGTTAATTCCCTTTATATTTGTCTGCCTGCCGATGTTACTAATACTTACTCAGCCAGATTTAGGTACAGCGATTTTCATCTTTATTATATTTATATCTATATTATTTATTGCGCAGGTGAACTATAAATTTATACTCTTCATCCTGTTGGGGATTGTGCTTGCATGTCCGTTACTGTGGCAGCTATTGAAGGATTATCAGAAGGCCAGACTTTTGGTCTTCTTAAACCCTAATATCGATCCATTAGGTGCTGGCTATACAGTAATACAGTCTAAGATAGCAGTAGCTTCTGGGTGGCTTTTTGGTAAGGGTTGGTTGGCAGGCAGTCAGAGTCAACTTCATTTTTTGCCAGAGTCACATACGGATTTTATATTCGCCAGTTTTGCCGAAGAATGGGGATTTCTGGGTAGTCTAATCCTATTGTTGCTCTATTATTTTCTGATAAGATATACTATAAAGGTAGCACAAAGAAGTTCTGATTGTTTTGGTCGTCTCTTAGCCAGCGGGATAGGCTTAATCTTAAGCATTCAAATATTTATTAATATTGCTATGACCATAGGATTAGCTCCGGTGGTAGGCTTACCTTTACCCTTGTTGAGTTATGGAGGCTCCTCTCTTGTGGTCACTTTTCTGTCTCTGGGTATTTTGATTAATATTGAAAAAAGAATTGCTTTTTAAATAAATTATGATATAATGAAAAAAATACTTATGAAAAAATATATAGTTTTGATAATATTGGTAGGTTGTGTTATATCTATCAATCCGGTTAAAGCCGAAAATCGATTAGGGTATTTACAGGGGATAGAGTTCTTAACAGGTTTTGGCCGAGGAGAGTTAATCCAGAAGAAGGATTATCATGTAATGCCCATCGCTATAGATTTTGATTTCAGTATCAAACCTTTGTCACAAATATTTTGTTTTAACCCCTCTAGTCTGTTCCAGTTTCAGATTGAGCCATTTCTTAGTCTAGTTACTCAACCAGAAACAAATATGGAGGTAGGTACATCTTTCCTGCTTAAGCTTGGATTGATGCCGGAGAGCTCAAAGATTCAGCCCTATATAAAGGGAGGAGTGGGTGTGGCATATATGTCCCAGCATACCCTTGATCAATCTACGCAATATAATTTTCTTCTTCATTTTGGAGCGGGGGTTCACTGCTTTTTCAAAAAAGACCACGCCGTTACTTTAGAGTATCGTTTTCGTCATCTCTCTAACGCTAGTATAAAACAACCTAATAGCGGGATAGATGTTCATTTCTGCCTTGTAGGCTTAACTCGTCTCTTCTAACCAATCTCTAGAATAACTTTTTCTATAACCTATTCCCCTAATTCAGATTCTTCAATTCACATTTCCTACTAATATAAAATATTTTTCTTGACAAAATATTTTTTTTATATAAAATTTTTATAGTAAAATTTTACTATAATACTGATAAACCCTGAAAACCTACCCAAGGAAGTGAATATCAGAAAACTCCTAATAGAAGCTTCAGAAGGTTTTCCCGATAAACCCGCAGTAATCTTTACTGAACAGTCGATTACCTTCTCTCAGTTAAAAGAAACTGTTTTTCGTTTGGCTGGAGGACTAAAAAGCTTAGGATTAAACAAGGGTGTTAGAGTAGCTATATATCTACCCAATATTCCCGAGTATATCTTGACATATCTGGCTGTTTATAGTTTGGCGGGTATAGTTGTCCCGTTGGATTTTATGCTTATTCAAGAGGAGTTAGAGAATATTATTAGTCATTCCGAGGCCAAGATATTAGTTACGAAAGAAAAAAAAGATATTGATTTGAGAGCATTAAAACAAAAGACAGGTCTAGAAAAGATTGTCTCGCTAGACCAATTGGAAATAGAATCAGAATTTATCCATTTCTATACCTTATTAAAACAGAATATACCGATAGAACCCGAAGGAGAAATCTCTGATTCGGATTACTCGACAGTCTTTTATACCTCTGGTTCTACGGGTCACCCCAAGGGCGTTCTGTTAAATTATTTACATCTAAATGGCCCGGTAGAGGCGATTAGGTATTTTTTACCATTGACTAATCAGGAGGTAATACTTTCTACTGTACCTCTTTCTCATGCTGCAGGTTGGGTTTTCTTTTTGATTATGATTTATTTCAAGGCGACATTAATCCTGCAGGAGAGATTTATGCCCTTGGAATCTCTTAAGAATATAGAGAAATATAAGGTCAGTTTTATCTGTTTGGTTCCTTCGATGTATGTTGCTATGTTAGGATTGAAGGAATTTAAGAGATTCAATCTAAAAAGCCTGGTTTATGTAGTAGTTTTTGGCGCCCCTTCCTCGCCAGTGTTATTAAGAAGGTTTCATCAAGCGTGTCCGAAGGCTTATCTGTTGAATGGCTGGGGCATGACAGAAACCTCACCCCCTAATATGGTCTTGCCATTGGGCTCTCGGAGGATAGAGAGCGTGGGAAAGCCACCACCATGGATAGAGATAAAAATCTTTGATGAGAAAGGAAATGAGGTCAAGCCCGGAGAGGTGGGGGAGTTAGCTATTCGTGGCTGGGTAGTAATGGAAGGGTATTATAAAGAGCCAATTTTAACTCAACAGGTTATGCGTAATGGATGGTTTTATACAGGGGATTTAGCTCGTATAGACGCTGATGGTCTGGTTTATATTGTTGGACGGAAGAAGGAGATGATTAAGGTAGCTGGAGAGATAGTTTATTCTCCAGAGGTGGAAGACGCACTTCATCGCCACCCTAAGATTAGCGAGGTGGCTGTAATAGGTATCCCTGATAGGCTTAGGGGAGAGGTTCCCAAGGCGTTTATCGTATTAAAGAAGGATAAAGGATTAACGGTTGATGAATTACGTTATTTTTGTCGTAGGCATTTAGCACATTTTAAGATTCCCCATTATTTTGAATTCAGGGATTCCCTTCCTAAAACTCGTTCAGGAAAGATTGATAAGGTAGCGCTTTTACAATGAAAAACTTCCCTTTTCAATTTGCCAAGACGATAGTTCGTTTTCGCGTATTCTTTATTATTATTTTTATATCGCTTTCTATATTCTTCTTATTCTGTTTGAAGGACCTGAAAATAGATACTAATCTGGGTGATTTCATGCCTCAAAAGCACCCCTATATCTTAGTCCAAAATAAATTAAATGATATTTTCGGTGGTCTTAACCAGGTCTCGATTGCCTTGGAGGTAAATAAGGGAGACATCTTCAATAGGGAGTTCCTGGCCAAGGTCATCCGTATTACTAACGAATTATATCTTATGGAAGGGATAAATGCAGGGAGGATTACCTCTCTCTCCGCAAGAAAGATTAAGTATGTTCAGGCTGATTCAGAGGGATTTCGTGTCCAGAGGGTTTTAAGAGAGGTGCCCCAGACTCAGGATGAGATGGAGCAGTTAAGACAGAGGATAATTAATAATCCTAATGTTTATATCAGGATGGTTTCACGAGATTTTAAATCTACTCTTATTCAGGCAGATTTTGAATCAGGGGTTTCCTCAAGTTATATCTTTCGTCAGCTTCGTGAGGTTGTTCAGAGAGAAAAGGATGAGAATACAAATATCTATCTTGCTGGTAGGCCTGTTCTGGAGGGATGGCTTAATTTTTATCTCCCCAAGATGCTCACGGTATTCTTATGTACTGTTATAGTTATGATAGTAATTCTTTATCTAACCTTTCGCTCTAAGAGGGGAGTAATATTACCTTTACTGGATTCCTCCCTGGCTACTCTTTGGGCTTTGGGAATAATAACCCTTCTTAAGTTTCACCTGGACCCAACTACTGTATTGGTACCTTTTTTAATTATGGCCCTAGGCTTAAGTCATTCCGTGCATTCGATGAAGAGATATTATGAAGAGATGAAAGATAGGAATTGTAATTCAAAGCGTGCGGTGGTGAAGTCAGTTGGTTCGCTGTTTGTGCCCGGTTTAACATCGATTATAACTGATGGATTGGCTTTCTTTTCGTTGCTTCTTATACCGATTGCCGCTATTAGGAATATGGCTGCGGTGGCCGGTTTGGGAGTTTTATGTAATTTCCCAACGAGTTTTATATTTACTCCGGCCATACTCTCCTTTCAAAAAAGGCCGAAGATTCTGGAGGTACGCAGAGAGGAGAGGCATACAATAGTAGATAATTTCTTAAAGAGGTTGGTTTATCTAGCTATAAATAAGAGGGCAAGGCGGAGGGTTATAATCTGTTTTATATTGGTGGCATTATTGGGGGCAATGGGAATTAAGAGGACAGTGATAGGAGATAATACCGAGGGTTCCAGCCATCTATATCCCTCCAGTCCTTATAATAGAGCGGAGAGGTTTATTAATCAGCACTTTGGAGGAACAAATTCATATTACATATTTATAGAAGGTAAACAGGATACGATGATTGATAAACAGGTATTAAATAATATGGATTCTTTACAGAACTTCTTGAAGAGAGAAGTGGATGAGGTGGGTTATGTCATTTCTCTGGTAGATTATATCAAGGCAATGAATATGGCGATATTTGAGGGCAAGAGGGGGAGCTTTGTTATTCCTCAGAGCACTCAGACAATAGCCGAATATTTATTTTTATATGATATCTCCAGTTTTCCCGGAGATTTTGCTCCGGTGGTTAGTAATGATTACGCTTACGCTAATATTAAGGTGGAGTTGAAAGACCATAAATCCAAAACAATAAACAAGGTAATTAATAAAACTAAAGAGTGGTTGGACAATCATTCTAATATCCCTGATGACGTAAGATTTCTTTATGCTGGTGGTGATATCGGTATACTGGCTGCTATAAATGAAATTATCGGCAGGAATATAACATTCAATATTTTTCTTATTGCTGCATTGGTCTTGATTTATGTAAGTATTGCCTTCGGTAGTATATCTGCTTCGTTACTTCTGCTTTTACCCTTGTTTTTAAGTATTCTAATTGTTTTTGCTATCCTGGGATTTAGTGGGGTAAGTTTAACCTTAGAGATTTTACCTTTGGCCTCTTTATCAATGGGTTTAGGAATAAATTATGGGCTTTATATTCTTTTCCGTATTCGTAAAGAAGCGAGGAATAGAAAGGGCATGGCCAGAGCCCTAAAGACATCTCTGCTTACCTCTGGAAAGGCAGATTTCTTCAGCGGTATGATTGTTTCCTTGGGGGTATTAGTATGCAGCTTTTCAAGCATTCGTTTGCAGATGGTATTTGGCGTTACCTTAGGTACTGCCCTGGTGTTGAACATGCTGGGAACATTAATATTATTACCTGTTTTAATCTCTATATTCAGGCCTAAATTTATATTTAGAAGCCGTTAAATAGATAGATGGTAATAGAAGATAATAGTTGTAACCCTATTTTAGGGACAGAGAAAGGAGGCATGATGAAGAGGTGGCTACTTTTTTTAATGGCAGCTTACCTGTGTTCTATGAGTAACCTGAGTGCTGCAGAATTAGAATATCATAAGGTATATAAACCAAAAGAGGGTATGTCTGCTGATGAGATAATGCAGATAAAATATTTTGTAAAATATACAAAATTCGCTTACGATTATGAATCTACCGGTTACGTTTATCTTATTGATAAATCTGGTGTCCGCAAGCGAACCTTTTTGCGCCGAAGGATTCTCCTGGGCAGGCCATCTGATGGTATTGCATATAAAGACTTGGCAATCTTTACTGCCCCTACCGCAGTTAAGGGATTGGCGACTCTTACCTGGTCGTATATGAACCCGAAGAAAGAGCAGAATCAATGGCTCTGGATACCGTCCTTAAAGAAGGTGCGTAAGATTTCTGCGGCCCAGGCCGACGATTCCTTTATGGGGAGTGATTTTACCATAGAAGAGATAACTACTCGTAGATTTGAAGATGAATCATATACCCTGTTAAGAGAAGAGGTATTTGATGGTTATCGTGTTGAATTTAACAATAAGACTTACCATCAAGGGACAAGCTGTTTTGTTATCGAGGCAAGACCAAAATCCAACCCCTGGTATTATTCTAAAAGGATTGTATGGATAGATAAGAATACAGGCGGTGATATTTATCATGAGATCTATGACCCAAAAGGCAGGCTGTACAAGACAATATTTAAGAACTATGAGATAATGAATGTTGACGGTAAGGAGTATGCCCCGCAGACTATACTTGAGGTTAAGAATCTACGCACCGGGCATAGAACTGTTGTGGAGATGAGGGATATAAAGTTTGATCAGGGCCTATCAGAAGGTTTATTTACAGAGAAATCTTTGATGAGGTCAAGATGGTAATAAAGCGGTGTTAATTTTGTAATGGTTGTCTATGATGTATGCAGATAGATAATCTGAGTATCCAAACAGAATATATATCAGAACCTAAAACTATGTATTTTGGATTTTTAAGGGGGTGTAAGGTGAAAAGACCGTCTTTTATATTTTTCTTGCTTTTTATTCTCGCAACTACTATTTCTTATGCTGATAATTTTAGTATGGCCGGATATATTAAGAATGAATTCTCTTTGGGGCTGGATAGCTTAAATGACGTCAGCAAATTTAAAAATATTTTGAGTCTATCGGGAGAATATATAATCAATGATAATTGGACATTCTTTGGGTCGGCTAAATACTGGTATGACCCTGTGTATGATTGGACTGGGAAGTATGGTCCGGCTAAACACTATATGGGCCATGTTCAGCGTGTTGATTGGTTAAGGGATTGTTATTTAGATTATACCTCGGATAGGTTAGATATTCGTCTGGGTAAGCAACAGGTAGTCTGGGGGCAGGCCGATGGGATTTGCGTCTTGGATAGGGTTAATCCCTTTGATTTAAGAGAATACTGGCTTCCAGATTTTGTTGATTTGAGAATACCCTTATGGATGATTAATATTAAATATTCCCCTAAGGTTAATTCGGTGTTGCAGATTTTGATTATACCAGATTTTGAACAATCCGCCTCTGCCCCGCCGGAAGCCCCTTTTTCATTCAGGTCTTATAGGAAATTTGATGCCTTTGTAAAATATTGGGAGAGTTTAGTGCCCGGTGTTAGTAAGGTAAGCACAGATATTTATTACCCTTCAAAAAAATTTAAAAATTCTACCTTTGGTCTGCAGTGGCTGGATAGAATTGGCGAGTTAGAGTATACGCTTAATTTCCTTTACGGATATTATTATTCAGCAAGAACATTCTACGAGGGGCAGGTAGGATGGGTTCGTAATTATAGCAGGCGTTTTAAGCTTTGGAGACTTTATGGTTGTTCATTTAATCGCACATTTACGAACCCCGGATTGTTGCAGGGTATAACCCTGAGAGGAGACTTCGCATATTATAACGATGAGCCTACTTACTATGGTAATCCATACACCGCTTCCTCTCAGGGCGTCAATCGCTGGAATAATATTTTCTGGATAATGGGCCTGGATAAATATCTGACTGCTAACTGGATAGTTAATTTTCAGTTTGGTCAATATATATTGCAGCATGCCAAGCCGGGCGTGGGCAACTGGGTGAATTTTAATGCTTATACTTATGGGCCGGCAGACCAGGTGGAGAATATCTTTAGCTTGAAAATATCAACAGATTTTATGCACGACCGTTTAAAAACAGAGATTATGTGGACCTGCACTGATGATAGACAGGGTAGGGTTTCCCCTAAATTAAAATATGAAGTGCGTGATAATCTATGGTTAACCTCGGGGATTCACTATTTTTATGGAGACGAGAAGGATACCAATGGACAATTCCGTGATAAAAATCAAATATATCTTCATATGACTTATACATTCTGAACTACCCTATTTCTTACTTAATCCCATACTATTCCTTTCTCTTGGCAGAGCAGTATTTTTAAACAGGAAAGCACAGGCTTCGAACGTCAGATATCTGGCAGGGGGTGCAATCTAATACAAATAGCAGTACCCCCCTGTTTATTTGAAATTATTCTTGAAAGAATTATTTCTATTAAGAGGCAAGATTTTTTTATTGACCATACAATCAAAGTATGATAATATTTATTCA
>JAOZPD010000096.1 GCA_029932935.1 Candidatus Omnitrophota bacterium
ACTGCTGTATTTACCAAAGGAACAATCCATAAACCAGTGGACAAAGCATAATATAATCCTGCGCTAATTGCAGTTGAGGCAAATTGAGAAACGGTATCTATTTTATTCGGCTTCTGGATCGCTGGGTTACCCTGACTGACTCTATTTATCAATACATACGAGAAGATTGATAATAGAGGATTAATGACAAATACAATAATAGGACTAATTTGTATTCCGGAGAGGAAAGCAATAAGATATCCTGTATTAATCACTAAGGGCAGAATTAAAGATGTCGCTTTGGGAAGTTGCGCCTGCTCACGCTGAGGATTACTACATTGAACCGCAATCCTTTCGTCAAATCCAAACTGTGCTCTGAGCTCCTCTTTCCCGAATCCCAATCCCCTCAGTAAAGTTTTATCTTCGGCGGTTAGGCCTGATTCAGTATCTAACCTAAAGCTATCAGCAGACAAAGCCAGGGCCATAGAATTAGCGTGGATTTGGGATTGTAAGGAGAGGGGAGCTGGCATTAAACCATCTGCCCCGACTTGAGCAGGCACAAAGACCACTCCTGAATCCTGGTAATTAAAGAAGGCGGATTCAAATATATCTATATCTACTATTTTGATCTCATCTTCGCCATTAACAAATAATACCTTATCATTACTCACACCCAAGACCGTAATGACGTGTGTATCACCATTATTGGAAAGAACAGCCATAAATGGCCGTGCCTGAGGAGCTTGGGCCAATCGCAAGAACGCCTCTCTATCTGGCACCAACCAGCTTCTGGTAGAGAATACAGGATCAACCACTCTCAAAAGATCTTCAGCAGAGACTGATATAACCTCTGCTTGGGCAAATTCCTCTCTTCTCCCATTAAGGCCCTGTTCAATAAGCCGATCAACAAAGCTATATGCCAGCTTTCTTCCAGCTATATCGAAGTCTGGATAAAGAGCTCTATGCCTGCTCAGGTAATTATAGGCAGCACGGATATTACAATCACCTGATATATGAGCCTCTGCTGCTCCCAGAATTCCAATAATCGGCTCTAACGCAGCTATATCGGCATTGAGTAGGTTAGACTCAAGGCTACCGGCTAACCCATTATCACTTAACCATAACCTTCTCGCCTCCTTGCTCAATCCAGGATTCTTCCTCAACAATTCTGCATATCTGGCAATCTGAACTGCTCTCTCCCTTGCTGCCTGAGACATACCCACACCTTCAGTTATCGTCTCTTTGTCATCTATAAAGACTGTATAATGAGGATTGAGCAATCTCTTAAGTAAGTCCGCCCTCTGCTCTGTCTCTATAAGCTCTTGCCTTCGGTGGGTAACCAGCTCCTGGGCTGCTCTCACTGCCTCTGCCCCGCTGCACAATGCCTCAGCAATAAGCCTCGTTGTAGAGATACCCACGCCCCTAACCCTCTTTCTCATCCTCCTACTAAAATCTAATGAAGACTCAAATATTCCATTATTGTCTCTCTCTCTTACTATCTCTTCTGCAAATAGCTGTAATTGTCTGTCAGTAGGTCTATGTAATAGTTGTGCCTCTTTGATTACCCTCAATGTAATCCCTAATATCTCCTCTGCTGACAGCCGGTTAACAACAAATCCCTGAGGCTGTATAGAGTCCTGGTCCTCTTGGACCTCTGCAAGATTATGCTCTGCCTGCTCTAACTCTACCTGAGCCTCTGTAACCCTACTCCCAGCTGTCTCCTCAAGCTCAGCGATGAGTCTTTGGGTCTGTATTAACTTATCTTGATAGCTCAACTCAGGATTAGCCCAGAGTTGCTCTAAGTCCTCAAGATAATCATTATACACAACTGTAGCATCCGCAATAATAGTTGGATCAGTAATACCTATCTCAACTGATAATGCCTCTAAAGAATCTCTCCTTGTCTGGATAACATTTATATAAGCTGTGGCCAATTCTTGTATTGTGGCTATCTGCTCAAGCAGGGCCTCATTAAATTCGGTTATTCCGCTTCTGTCTTGCCCAAGAAGCTCCAGAATTCTCTTCTCCGCCCTGTTTCTTATCCTTAAGGATAGGGCATCCTGCAAGAAGCCTCTGCCCTCAATATATTCTCTATAGGCATCTAACTCTTGGGCAGCTAATAACTTAATGACTACGCCAACCATAAGATCGTTCAATGTTGTGCTTAAGTCTTCTCTTCTAAGGACCGCAACAAGAACCCTATCCGGATTAAGGCCAGATTGATCAAGTATACCCCTCTCCTCTGCAGGAAGCGCTTGATAGACCTTCTCAATACGCGCTACATTCTGTTGTATTCTGGTGATCTCCTCAGGGGTTATACTTATATCAAACAACATTAAGGCCTGCTCTACGCTTAAATTATACCTTGAGGCAATATCCTGAATATCCTGAATACCTATAAAGTTATTTCTTCTCTGTATCTCCTGGTAAGCTCTGCCTAAATCTGGTGTGAAAGTTCCTCTTAATCCGCTTCTATCTTTACCCCTTGCCCAATCCAGTAGAGCAGGTAATCTCTTCCTACTTATTCTGCCTGCAATTCCTAAGCCTGCTAAATTCTCAAACACCTGTACTGCTGCCTGGACATCGCTCTGGCTCCAACCTAACAGCCTGGTGATCAGTCCAATCTTTGCTACCTTAGAATCTCCTTCATAAACACCCTCGATTTCTCTTATCCTAGGAAGCGCTTTTCCTAAACCCCTTAATGTCCAGCCATATCTAAGAAGAGCCCCTAATCCTAAAGACTCGCCCCTGTGGAGCCTGGTTAGTACCTCAGCAGGTACATTATCTCTAACGCTGGTAATTGCTCTTACATTACGGGTTACTATAGAGTTTAATCTCTGATGTACCTGGGCACCCTCGGGTTTATCCTGATCAATCCTACCTCAGATAAATTGGGCTATGGCGAATGGTTCAGTGCTAAGCTGCAGCTGCCTTAATTCCTGCAAATCCATAAAGAGTGGTCTTGATAATAAATTCCCCTGCTCTGCAAATGCCTCTACTATTCTTCCCAGGCGAATGATAAAATCTAACCCCTGTCTGTCGTAATTAGCTAAATTTATAATACCGGCATCTATCAATTCCCTGAGCAAGGAAAACGCCAATTCAAAAGCAACATCTCCTTCATATGGCAGGCGAGGAATCTGGTTTGAGATATTAACGGGTAAAATGTCAATACTAGTATTAATAATTTGTGCATCCTGTGCTGTCATATTGAGAAGAGTAAGTAATGCCTTAACAAAATATCTTCCTCTGGGAGTCAATATCTGTGGATTCCTGGACCAAACAAGATTATTCTCAGGATTCTGAAGATATCCCAATATAACCTCTTCCTCCTGCTGAGTTAGCTCTGGTAATCTATCTGATATTTGCGCAAGAGAACGAGGAAGTACACTTCCTTTTGCATCTATCATACTACCAACATTTCTTTCCATAGCGTCTATACTGAATCCTGGATAAACCCAATCTCCAAAAGCCTCTCTTTCAATATGGAACTCTAAATTATTATATAACTCCGTAAGAGTACGTGCTGCGCCTAATCCCAGGGGAGATGCCGGTTGCCCAACTTCGGTTTTATATCGAATATCTGCAAAGGGCTCGTCTCTTCTATATGAATCTATTAAATCCTGCATTGCCTGTGAATACTCTCTGTTTCCGAGTCTCTCAAGAGTCTGATTTATAAACTCTCTTCCCCTATTAAATCTATATAAAATATATGTATCTATATCCTGAAGGCTACCTATCTCTGGTGTTGCATCCCCTCTCTCATGTTTTTGCCAATCAAATCTGGCTTCCCTTAAATCATCTGCTGTCCTAATATCACCATCCTCCCTTGCCTGCTGTTCTAGGGTATATAACATTCTTGCCACTGTGTTATTTATAAGGCGTGTCAATGTCTCAATTGCATCTTGCCTCAATCTTCTTTCCGTATTCTCCTCAAGTATAGTTTCTATATTAGCTATATCAAAAGATTGAGTTGTATCAATAATTACTAAGACGCGTGCAGATTCCGGATTACTACGACCTAAAATTTGAACTACGTCATAGGTGGTTGACTCTGGATGAATAATACCTATCACAGGTACTCCTCTTACGGCCTCTCCATTATTATATCGTGCTACATCTGTATTGCCTCTGCCTTCAGGAGTATGAAGAATAAATGAGCTTGGTGTGGCAGGATTTATTAGAATATCGTTAACAGCTGTTTCGCTATATACCCTCTCTGCTCCTTGGCTATCCAGCTCAATTTGACCATCTCTATACCTTACCCAAGTTCCACCGTATTTCTGGACAAACACCTCCCTGACGCCTAACTTCTCAGCCAGCGCTAATACTGCCTCTATCAGAAGAGGATGGTCTACTACTCCTGCATCAGGAACAAAACGATAATGTCTTCCTGTGGGTAAATTCTCAGGCTGAAGTGCCTCCTCAATATTACCCACCTGCACCACCTCAACCCTTCCCTCAGCAATCCCTAATTGTCTAAATGCGTGGGTTGCAATATCTACGGCTTCTTTCAAATCTAAAGCAAACCCTAATACCCACGCAGCACTCCTTGCTTGAGGTGTAGCAGTCATAGCAGTAACCACCCAACCAGCCTCACGGAAGTTATTTAACACACTACTATATTCAATCTGATTACCACGCGGGCTGGTAACAACCGATTCGTTGGGAACATCAATATTATATATAATACGGTATATCTGCTGGCGCATAGCAGCTATATAGGGATCGGAAGGATTCGTCTCTGGTTGAGGAGTACCGTTATGCATATTAATAATTCTACCATCTATATAATCATGGTCTGTGCCTCTCTTAGTTGTTAACAGATCAGCCAGAGCATTGATTGCATGCAATTCCTCATCTGTCAAATCATACCTGTCTGCATCCCCTCTACCTCTTAAGATTTGTGCGATTCTATCCAATTCATCTGTTCCAAATCTCCTTACTGCATATTCTTTAGCA
>JAOZPD010000097.1 GCA_029932935.1 Candidatus Omnitrophota bacterium
AGATTGCTCCTCAGATTTGGTCTGGACCTGGTAACGATCTATTGGACATGCACCTTTTTAATATATGTTCTTACCCTTTCAAGGCAAGCATATATTAGGAATAGGTGTTATCCCGCTTTATTTATAATTATAATAAATAAGATTTAGACCCTTAATAGTTAAATCCTTGTCTATCTTATCCATCTGAGAGCAGTAATCTTTTATTAGATGAATATTGCCTCCTGTACCAATGATATGAGCCCTCCTGCCTATTCTTCTTTTTAATCTCCCAATAAGTTCATCTGTAAGTGCGGCAAAACCATAAATAACGCCGCTCAACATACTTCCTTCTGTATCACGACCGATGAGTTCCTTAGGCCTCTGCAACTTCACCCTGGGTAATAATGCAGTCCTATCGGACAAAACATTCAAAGAGATCTCCAAACCTGGCAAAATCAATCCCCCCAGGTACTCCCTCTCCTTAGATATCACATCAAATGTGACAGCAGTCCCAAAATCGACAACAATTAAGGGTGCCCCATAAATCTCAATCCCAGCAAAGGCATTGACCAGACGATCCGGACCTACCTGTGCCGGATTCCGATAGAGATTTTTTATGGGTACCCTGATCTCCTCTCCTAAGTAATAAAGATGGTTATTTATAAATAACCTCAAGTCTTTTCTTAATCTTTGACCCATCCGCGGAACAACGCTACAAATAATACCGTCATCTATAACAAAATGATTCAGAATGTATCTCAATCTCCGTGTAGTATATCTATGCATGGGGATAGTAAATCGCCTTATAATCCTTCTGCCTATAAAAATCCCGAAGTTGATATTTGTATTACCTATATCTACCGCAATTAATGTACCCTTTAACATAGCATAAGCAAGTATTACCCTAATGGCCAACTACGGAATTACCCTACCGCGCTCACCTAAACAGCCGATATCTCTCTATTGATATAATAAAAATATCGCTGCTTAATGCTCAACAACAACCCTTGCCCTTAACTCCCTTATCCTATCTCTGAGCTGAGCTGCCTTTTCAAACTGGAGATTACGCGCTGCTAATTCCATCTCATATTCTAATTCAGAAAGATAATTATTTAACTCGTATTCCTCATGCTCTAAACCTGTTAAATCTTGCACAAAACCCTTTGCCCTTTCTAATTCTTCGATGCCTTCTTTTATTGCCTTCTGGATTGTGCGAGGACTAATGTTATGCATTTTATTGAACTCCATCTGAATGCCTCTCCTTCGGTTACTCTCTTCAATTGCCTTCCTCATAGAATCAGTAATTGCATCTGCGTACATTATCACGGTACCATTTATATTCCTTGCCGCCCTGCCGGCTACCTGGATAAGAGATGTGGCTGAACGTAAAAATCCTTCCTTATCGGCATCGAGGATTGCCACTAGAGAAACCTCGGGTAAATCAAGGCCTTCTCTGAGCAGATTTATCCCCACCAAACAATCAAAATGCCTCTGGCGCAATTCTCTTAAAACCTTAGCCCGTTGAATTGTATCGATCTCAGAATGTAAATATCTTACCCTTAATCCCCTTGCCTGCAAGAAGGCACATAAGTCCTCGGCCATTCTCTTGGTTAGTGTCGTAACCAGCACACGCTCATCACGCTCTGCCCGCTTGTTAATCTCGGCGATTAAATCATCTATCTGTCCAGATGTTGGCTTTACAATGAGGAGCGGATCCAATAAACCAGTTGGCCTAATAATCTGCTGCACGAGTTTACCTCTGGATTTCTTAATCTCGAAATCGCCAGGGGTAGCCGAAACAAATATAATCTGCTGAACCAATTCTTGAAACTCATCAAATCTTATGGGGCGATTATCCAGACAGGAAGGCAACCTGAAACCATATTCCACAAGTACCTCTTTTCTCGCACGGTCGCCTTCATACATCCCCCTTAATTGAGGTATGGTTACATGAGACTCATCTATAATAGTCAGGAAATCATCGGCGAAATAATCAATAAGACAATACGGTCGAGAGCCAGGTGCGCGCCCAGAAAGATGACGAGAATAATTCTCGATACCATGACAATACCCGATCTCTCTTAACATAGCCATATCATAGCGTGTACGAGATTCTAAACGTTCCGCCTCCAGGAATTTGTTGTTCTTCTTAAGAACATGCAGGCGCTCCTGGAGCTCCCACTCTATAGACTTCAAAGCCATCTCAATCTTGTCCCCGGCAACTACAAAGTGCTTAGCTGGATACAGAGCAAATCTATCCAAACTACCTAAGACATCAAGGCTGACTGGATTAACCTCTTCAATCCTTGTAATCAAATCTCCGTCAAACACAATCCTTATTGCATGCATGGCGTAAGCAGGGAATACCTCTAGGCTCTCCCCGCGTACACGAAATCTACCTCTGGTAAACTCATAGTCATTTCTCTCGTATTGCAATTGAATCAGCCGAGAAAGCAACGCCTCCCTCTCAACAACCTCTCCCTTCTCCAGAAACAAGATTAACCCTTCATAATCGTGCGGTGAGCCTAGATTATAAATACAGGATACAGAGGCAACAACAATCACATCCCTACGACTCATCAGGCTGCTGGTAGCGGAAAGTCGTAAACGGTCGAGGCGATCATTGATAGAGGCGTCCTTCTCTATATAGGTGTCCGTCTGAGGTATATAAGCCTCGGGTTGATAATAATCATAGTAACTCACAAAGTACTCTACGGCATTCTGCGGGAAGAATTGTTTAAACTCACTATACAGCTGTGCAGCAAGTGTTTTATTGTGAGAGATTACTAAGGTGGGTTTATTGACGCTGGCTATTACGTTGGCAAGGGTAAACGTCTTACCTGAACCGGTTACCCCCAAGAGGGTCTGATACCTCTCTCCTTTTAAAATATTTTGAGTTAATACCTGTATTGCTTGTGGCTGATCTCCACACGGCTTAAATCTACTATGCAGACTGAATAAATTTACCGACATTTAAACGAAAACAGAAGGAATCAGATCCCATACCTTCTAAACACTCTAACCAGATTATCAAAAGCCCCCTTATCTCTTAACTCACCCAGGGTGTAAGCTGTAGCAGCAACAAAATCAGGGTCGTCCTGCCAGAGTGCCTCCCGCAGAGCTGGCAAAGATATCTCATCATAAAATCCCTGAAAAACTATAGGGGCGTCTTCATGCAAAGGGTCATCCTTGTTCTGCAGGGCATTGATAAAAACCGACATAAGCTCTTTATCGTTTACCTCGTAACGTATCCGCAAATTATCCGAAAGTAGCCTCTTATGTTTATTCTTAGAACTAAGCAATGCTTCCTGGATCAAATCGGAAAGATAAGGTTTTAATATAGATAACGCCCAAGCCGTATCGGCCTTAACGAACGCTGGATTGTCAGGATTGACTACTGCCTCTAATAAAATCGGCAATATATCGACCTCTTTAAGGGTTGCCAATGCAACATAAGAACTAACCCTTAAATAAGGGTCTTCCTCTTCGACATCATTCCAAAACAACTTAATAAGCTGCCTCTCTCCCATCTCAGCTAATGATATCTTTGCCTTAGAACGAACCTCTACGTCCTCGTCCCCTAACCTCTCCAGCAAGAATGGGATACTGCTTTTATCGCCAATCTCTCCGGCAGCCCAACACGCTACCCTGCGCACATCCGGATCAGCATCATTCATAGACTGATTAATGTGCTCAACAGCCGCATTAAATCTGTACCCCCCCAGTTGCTCGATTAATTTAACCCTTACCACAGGATCCTCTTCCAGCGGTAACATATCATTCAATATAGATAAAAATTTCTCTTTCCAGCCTCCTGCATTATCCTCTATCTCAAACACCAGCCTGCCTATCTCTTCCGCTGCCGCTGCCCTAACCGCCGGGTCATTATCCCGAAGAAAACCCAGAAGGGGCCCTTTCGTATCCTCCTGACCCAACTCAAATAAGGCAGCTACAGCTAAAACCCTAACCAGATAATTCTCGTCATTAATCAGATTTCTTAATAAAGGTACTGACTCTTTATCGCCGATCCTGCCCAATGCCTGGGCAGCGTTAGCCCTGATAAAGAACTCTCTGCTTCTTACGGCCTCTGTCAAAACATCATGGGCTCGTATATCACCGATCTTGCCGAGTGCTTCAACAACCTTACTTACAACTATCAGTCTTGAATATCTATCATTAATGCCGGGGGAATTATCCGCCTCTGAATAAGGGGCGTTAATTAATAGTGCTACACAGGCAAGAATAACTATTATGATGACTCTCCTTATCATCATCTACCTCCTTTGTTAATTTCTAATGACAGATCCAAGGAGTGCACATCCTTAGTAAGCGTGCCCAGAGAGATAAAATCTACCCCTGTACGTGCATAAGCGCGAATATTCTTCAGGTTTATGTTACCGGATGCCTCAAGCATTGTTCTGCAACGCGCAGGATTCTCAAGCTGCTCCCTGCGGTTAATCTCTACGGCCCTCTGAATATCCTCTATCCTCATATTATCCAGCATAATAATATCCGGCTTACTCCTCAGCGCCTCTTTAAATTCCCTTAAATTCCTCACCTCTATCTCCAGTTTTACATCCCGTGATTTTCTCTCTTTGGTAATATCAATAATCTTCTTAATGGAATTATTATTACATCTTAATCCGGAAGCGGCAAGATGATTCTCCTTAATTAAAATCATCTCATCTAATGTAAATCTATGATTATAACCACCCCCTATCCTTACCGCATATTTCTCCAGAGTCCTCAACCCGGGCAAGGTCTTGCGTGTATCCATTATCTTAACTTTATAATTCTTGACCTTACTGACAAATTGATTGGTACGAGTGGCTATCCCGCTCAATAATCCTAAAAAATTTAAGGCCACCCTCTCTCCGGACAGGATGCTGGAGACCCTACCAGATAGCCTAGCTATCGTCTGGCCCTTCCTTACCCGGGCACCCTCTCTGAC
>JAOZPD010000002.1:0-26785 GCA_029932935.1 Candidatus Omnitrophota bacterium
AGATAAAGGGTAAGATAGACCGTGTGGATGAGCGCCTGTTAGATGGCAAGAAAAGGATTGTGATTCTGGATTATAAAAGTGGGAGATATATTTTACCAAGGAAGAATATTACCGAAGGAGATCTTGCTGGCCGCCGGGGGATTAAGAAGGCGCTTGGCTCGTTTCAACTACCACTCTATGCCTACCTTTTTTCTAAGTCTCAAAAGATATCCTCTTGTAATATCCAGGTTGGTTTTTATTCTTTGAGAGAGATAAAAGAGGAGTTTTTGTTTCATGATAAGAACGGCGAATATCTATCCAGGATATTTACTACTGCGGCAGGGAGGATTGTTTCTGAAATTCTGTGTCCGGATATTGATTTTGTACGCGATGATTCTGACGAATATTATTGTCACTATTGCCCATTCTCTGCTTTATGTAAAAGATAACAGACGATCCCTCTCCATAGGCAGGAGATATGACTTAATGAGTGAATCCAGAGATTTAAGAAAAAGATTAGATGAGGCGATTACCTACGGTAATTTTGAATTAGCAAGGAGCCTTGCCCTTGGGGGATTAAGGCAGTCACAGCGAGAAGGCCTTTTAGGAGAGATAGAATATTTTAAGGGTCAGATAGAGATTCTTAATGGAAATCATTATGAAGCGATTAGACATTTCGACCTGGCGATTCAATATAACCCTCGCGACGGTGCTGCCTTTAATGATCGGGCGTTATGTATGGTAGAATTAGGAATTATTGAGGAGGCATTTTATTATTTTGATAAAGGGATTGAGGTTGAGCCAGATTACGCTACTATTTACCATAATAAGGGTTGGTTGCTTAATAAGATTGGGCGTCCCAGGGAGGCAATAGAGTATTTCAAGAAAGCCCTGGCCCTGGAGCCTGAACGTGCTGTCACCTATGAAAACCTGGGGAATGCCCTGGCTAAACTTGCTGATTACCAGGGAGCTCTATCAACCTATCAGAAGGCACTTGATTTGCTAAGATCTGATTATTCTGAGATAAGAGAGCAGATAGCCACAGAGATAGAGATGCTCAAAATGAAACTTCAATACTTATCCTGAGGCTATGTATACAAGAGAAACATATAAGGGGCTTAATGATAATGATAGAGAGGCAGATGGTAGTAGACTACATAGATGCTCAGAGAGAGGAGGGAGGCTAGGAGAGATGAACTTAGAAGAGAGTTGGAATAAGGCACTTGCCCAGACAGAGATAATCAGATTCAGAATTTCCTATCTTTCTACCTTTGAGGCTACAGCGATTCCTTATATTTTTTTAGCTGAGTCAACTGTAAATATAGGAGATACTCTTGTGCGCAGAGGGAAGATTATAGTCCAGAAGCCAGCAATTATCCTTCCTGAAGATATGCCTCAGTTTGACGGATTTGATTTTGAGAAGGATTATCAGGTGAATGCGGATATGGTGAGAATGTTTCTGTTGGTAAGAGGCATTTCCTTTCCCTCCCTGAAATACGAACATGAGATTTCTAAATTAGATATTCACGAAGCCCCACTGGAGAAGGCGAAGGTTTATTTCAAGGAGGAGCTGGAGCGGGTTGAGGATGTTGAGACAGGCCTAATTGCCGGTCCAGAGGATACCTGGCAGTTTTCTCTGCTTATCTATGTAGGTTTGTTGATTAGTAAATCCCTTCCTTCCGACCTGAGAAGGATCTGGGAGAGATTCAAAGATAAATTTCAGAAGGGTTAGGCTTAAGGCTGCGCTATATCTTATGGTCACACGCATTATTATCATAATTTCCATATACATGCTTTTTATCTTTGTCTATATGAGATATCTTCAGAAGGGGTATATTTACCATCCGCAGACAGAGATTGTGCTTAAACCGACAGACGCAGGTCTTAGATACGAGGAGGTCTTTTTTAAAACAAGAGATAATTTAGAATTAAATGGGTGGTTTATACCTGCCCAGGACGCCCGTGGCAGCCTATTATTCTGTCACGGTAACGCCGGTAATATCAGCCACCGTATTACAATGATAGAGATGTTCAATAAACTCAAGTTGGATGTATTTATCTTTGATTATCGCGGTTATGGGAGAAGTGAAGGTAAGCCATCGGAGGAGGGGTTGTATCAGGACGCCCTGGCTGCTTATCAATATCTACGTCAGCGAGAGGATATCAACAGAGATGCAATTATAATTTATGGGAAGTCGCTGGGGGCGAACATAGCGATAGATTTAGCCTCTGAGGTTAAGGCAGCGGCTCTTATCGCAGAGAGCGGGTTTACCAGTGCCTACGAAATGGCCAGGAGGATATTCCCTTATCTTCCTGTGAGATGGTTGATTACGGTTAAATACGATGCCATCAATAAGATAAAGAAAATACCCATCCCTAAATTAATCATTCATAGCAAAGATGATGAGATTGTTCCCTTCAGGTTTGGCAGAAGATTATTTGAGGCTGCATCTCCACCAAAGGAATTCTATTCAATGCACGGCACCCACAATGAAGCCGCGCTTACGTTTAAAGATAATTATCTCCGCGCCATCGACAGTTTTCTTACCAAATATCTCCCCCCTTTTTAAAATCATTGTCTTTGATAATTTCCTGTGATAATATGTTCTCAATAAAAATGAGCAGGGTGCTATGCAGGAGAGACTAAAGAAGGGATTGGGATTATTAGACGTATTCTGTATTGCCTCAGGGGCAATGATTAGTTCCGGCTTATTTGTTCTACCTGGCATCGTTTCTGTCAAGGTCGGTCCGTCTCTATTCTTGTCTTATATATTGGCTTCTCTCCTGGCTGTGCCTACACTGCTTAGTAAGGCTGAGCTTGTCACGGCTATGCCTAAGGCAGGTGGTGATTATTTTTACATCAGCAGAAGTATGGGATTTGCCACAGGATTTATCGGTGGTGTGAGTAGTTGGTTCTCTCTGAGCCTTAAGGGAGCGTTTGCTCTTATTGGAATGGCAGCCTATGTAGAGCTGTTGATGCCAGCTGTGCCCATAAAAACCCTGGCTATCTGTTTCTGTTTATTCTTTATTTTTATAAATCTTGCAGGGGCAAAGGAGGCCTCCAGGACACAGATAATTATAGTTCTCTCCTTACTCATCATACTTATTCTTTATATAATTTTTGGTTTCCCCTCCATCGATATCCATAGATATACCCCCTTTACACCAAATGGATTGGGCCCTATCTTTACTGTTGCCGGCCTGATATTTATCTCTTACGGCGGATTGACCAAGGTGGCCTCAGTGGCTGAAGAGGTTAGCAATCCTGGGCGCAATATACCGTTAGGAATGATCCTTTCGTTAATTATTGTAGGTATTATCTACGCATTGGTTGTGTTCGTTACTACTGGCCTGCTTCCCCCCGATAAGCTTTACTTCTGCTTAACCCCTATCTCTGAGGGGGCATATATCTTCTCAGGTAAAATAGGAATGTTTATAGCAGCGCTTGCCGCGATCTTTGCCTTTATCTCTACAGCCAACGCCTCCATAATGTCGGCCTCGCGTTATCCCATGGCAATGAGCCGTGATAGGCTTCTGCCTTCATTCTTGGAGAGGATAAACGTCAGATTTAGAACGCCTCATTATTCTATTCTCCTGACAGGCGTATTCATGGGGTTGGCTATATTATTTCTGGAATTGGAATTCCTGGTTAAATTAGCCTCTACGCTGTTAATATTGCTTTATATATTGACGAACATATCCGTAATTATTATGCGGGAGAGTAAGATACAGAATTACCAGCCGCGCTTTTACTCTCCACTCTATCCGGTGATGCAAATATTGGGCATCCTGGGTTGTGGTTTCTTGTTAGCAGAGATGGGAGGGCTGATGCTTTCTCTGGGAGGGTTATTCATTATTGCTGGCTTGATCTGGTACCTGCTGTATGCCGGTATTAAAGTAGAGAAGGAATACGCCCTTATTCATGTAATTGAGCGTATTATTAATAGAGAATTGACCTCCGGGATCCTGCCCAATGAATTAAAGGGGATTTTAAGGGAGCGGGATAACATCGTAGAGGATAGGTTTGACCACCTTATTAAGGAAAGCATAGTTTTGGATTTGGAGAAATCGATATCTATGGAGGAGTTCTTTATACAGGCTAGCTCTCTGCTTGCGCAGGACTTGGGAGTAGATAGAGAAGCATTGACCCAGATGTTTATTAAGCGAGAGAGTGAGTCAAGTACTATTATTAGACCGGGCTTAGCCATACCGCATATTATTATTCCTGGTGAGCATAAATTCAGAATTCTTCTTGCCCGCGCCAGAGAAGGGATTGTCTTTCCCAATTCAACACAGCCAATTTATACAGTATTTATTTTAGTTAGTACTAAGGATGAGCGTAATTTTCATCTGAGGGCCCTGGTGGCTATCGCCCAGATTTGCCAGCAGCACGCATTTGATAAAAATTGGTTAAGGGCTCGCAATATAGATGAATTAAAGGATATTATATTATTGGCAGAGAGGAAGCGATTCGGTACCAAGTAGGACTGAAAGAAGAGAGTAAGGGTTTGGTATAATGTAATTAAACAGGAGAGGATAGATATGTTTGCGATATCCAATTTCTTATCGGCGCTTGCCGGAGTAGTTGATACCCTTCTTACGATATTATACTGGTTGATCTTGATTCGCGCTCTTATCAGCTGGGTAAATCCTGATCCCTATAATCCGATTGTTCAATTTCTTTATAAGACAACAGAACCCATACTCTATCCGATAAGGAGGTTGTTACCTTTGGATTTCCGTTTTGGCATTGATATTTCACCGATTATTGCCTTTCTGGCAATATTATTTTTGAAGTCGTTTCTGGTAAGAACATTACTTGATTTAAGCCTGCGTTTAAGATAGTGAGATAATCAGAATTGGGTCAGTAGCAATGGTCAGGCCATCCAAAAAGAGAGAGGAATTTATCAAATTCTTAGGTACAGCGGGGGCACGTTTTGTAATGATTAAACAACTGCGTGCCTCCGGTGGTATCTGGGTCTTTGCCAACAATAAGAACATACTAATTGACCCGGGTCCCGGTAGTATTGTGCAGTGTAATAGAAGCCGGCCAAAATTAAATCCCACGCAGTTAGATGCGGTTATTCTTACCCACCGCCATCTGGACCATTGCGGCGATATCAATGTAATAATTGAGGCAATGACCGACGGGGGATTTAAAAAGAGGGGGGTTCTCTTTTGTCCGGCTGATGCCCTGGATGAGGACCCCGTTGTATTAGGGTATATCCGCGCACTTCTTAAGGATGTGCAGATACTGAAAGAGAATTCAATATACAATGTCGATGAGTTCATGTTTTCTACCTCCATGCGACATATACATCCCGTAGAGACCTATGGATTGAAATTCAAGATAGGCAAGAGTAGTATATCTATTCTAAGTGATACGAAATATTTTCCCCGCTTGGTGGATTTTTACTCAACCGATATACTTATAGTCTCTGTGGTTTTTTATCTGCCGCGCCCTGAGATAGAGCATCTTTCTCTTGCAGATGTTAAGCAGATTGCTAAACGCACTAAGCCAAAGAAGGTAGTGTTGACGCATTTCGGCATGACTATGCTTAAAGCAAAGCCCTACCTTCTGGCCGAGGAGCTTACTAAAGAATTGGGTATAGAGGTAGTGGCGGCTTACGATGGAATGAGCCTCAAATTCTAAGGGACATCCTCTGAGGCATTCGGAGGCCTGTCCCAGAGCTAAAGCAGAGCCTGTCCCTTATGAGCTTACTGGTTATCTCAGAGCTATTGAAGTAGGTGCAGGGATTAGATGAAAACAGCAATTCTATATCATAAGGAGTTAGAAAGATATAGCTTTGGGCAGGGGCATCCTCTGTGTGCAGATAGATTTGAGAGATTTCTAAGTTTTTTCAGCTCCAGGTGTCCTTCCTATAAGAGTAGCTTTAAATTGATTGAGCCTGAGCCAGTAACTGATGAGATTCTGGAATTAGTTCACAGTAGAGATTATATTACCGCTATAAGCCAGGCCTCAGAGGGGAAGATTCTGCCAGATATCTCTCGATATGTCAGTGCTGATAATCTAAACCCAACCACTGGCTATGTACCTCTGGGGATAGAGAAGGGCGCAAGGATTATCGTAGGAATCTCTCTCTCGGCCGGCGAGCTGCTTCTGGAGGAAGAATCTAAGAATACTATCGGTATCGGAGGTGGTATGCATCATGCCAAGCCGGATTACGGGGAGGGATTTTGTTTTTATAATGATGTGGCTATATGCATAAATAATCTGAGGCATAGGTATAATTTGAAAAGAATACTCGTTTTGGATACCGATGCTCATGCTGGTAACGGGACAAAGGAGATATTTTACCATGACCCGGAGGTGCTGTTTATCGATATACATCAGGACCCGCGGACACTTTATCCGGGGACAGGATTCATTTCTGAGATAGGTAGCGGCACGGGAGAGGGTTTTACTGTAAATCTTCCTCTTCTGCCAGGGGCGAGCAACGAGGCCTATCGTTATCTATTCCAGGAGATAATCTTTCCTCTATCTGATGAGTTTAAGCCACAGGTTATTATTAGATATGGTGGCTCAGACCCGCATTACTTAGATAAATTGACCAATCTGGGCCTTACCTTGGAGGGGTTCAGGATGATAGGCCAGCAGGTCAGGGATATCTCCAGGCAGCATACGCAGGGTAAGAGTATTGACCTTATGCTTTCTGGTTATAATTTGACAGTTTTACCATTTGCCTGGTCTGCTTTGATTTCAGGACTTTTAGACATAGAGGTGGATCTAACTGGTTTGAGAGAAGAAACAGCTCCTTCAATAGATTCCCGTTTAAAGGAAACCAAACAGATGGTTGAGGAACTGAAGGAATATCTTAAGAGGTATTGGAGGTGTATGAATTGATTATATGTTTTTCTTGCCCTTATCGCTAATCCTATTAATTTTATTTATTCTCTTTTTGCCTGTTTTATTCTTTTTCTTACATATACATATTGCGGGTAGGGCTTTAACTAAGCTGGGCATCTCTCCTAAGGCAGCAATTCTAATTATATTTCTCTGTCTTATCGGCAGCACGGTTAATATTCCTCTTGTTAGCCGCTCGGTTGACTCCACAGAATATATAAGAGGTCGTTTTAATTATCTTGGACTTCCTGAGGTCAGCGGGAAACAGATAGTAGCTATCAATGTAGGCGGGGCAGTAATCCCCTTACTTATATGTTTGTATTTATTGCGCAGAGCACCTCTTATAAAAACTGCCGTAGCTACTTTGATCTCTTCGTTGGTAATATATAGATTAGCACAGCCCGTACCTATGGTTGGTATTGCTGTCCCGATATTTATACCTCCTCTTATTGCCTCTACATTGGCAATCTTGCTTTCTCCTCGCAATCCTACCCCGGTAGCTTACATATCTGGAGTACTGGGCGTTTTGATAGGAGCAGATTTAATGAATCTTGGCCATCTATCTACTTCAGGGGTTATGAGTATTGGAGGCGCAGGGGTATTCGATGGGATATTCCTGGTAGGAATAATTTCCGCTCTTTTAGGATAATCATGAATAAAATTATCAGAACCATAAGGTTAATAGAGAAACAGGTTAGTACTCTTAAAATTCCCTGGGTGAGTAGAGAGTCCGAGAGAAGAGATCCTTATCGGGTTTTAATCTCCTGTATTTTAAGCCTCCGCACAAAAGATGGGACTACCGCTGAGGCCAGCAGTAGATTATTTAAGGTAGTAGCTTCTCCTCAGGAGATGGTAAAGCTATCCACAGCACGTCTGGAAAGATTAATCTATCCTGTTGGCTTTTACCGGAATAAAGCAAGGTTCATCCTGGAGATCAGCAGAGGGATTATAGACAATTTCAGAGAAAGAGTCCCTGATAACTTAGAGGATTTACTTAAACTAAAAGGCGTAGGACGAAAAACCGCCAATTTAGTTTTGGGTTTGGGCTACGGTATTCCTGCTATCTGCGTAGATACTCATGTGCACAGGATTTCTAACCGTTTAGGATGGGTTAATACAAAAACCCCTCATCACACAGAGGAGGCTTTAAAAAGACTCATTCCCTCTGCATACTGGATACGACTGAATACAGTTCTTGTTGCTTTCGGGCAGAATATATGCCTGCCCATCTCTCCTTATTGCAGCAGGTGTCTCATAGATAGTTTATGCAGAAAGCAGAGAGTAGAGAGATGGCGGTAAATTAAGGGGGAGGGCTAATTATGAATCTATTATTATTTATTATCATTCTTCTCACATCATTTATAATAGTAAGGATAGGTGCAATTGCCTTTGAGTTGACCGGCCTTGAGTGGTCACTGGCAAAATTCCAGTCATTATCGTGTTTTACCGGGACAGGTTTTACTACAAAAGAGGCAGAGCTGGTCACGGGGAATCCGCAGAGGCGGCGTATTGCCTCGGTGCTTATTGTTTTAGGTCACGCCGGGCTTGTTAGTTTAATTGCTACATTCGCCAATTCCTTAAGGACAGATGTTATTATGGTTAAATTTTCTCTTCCCTTCCTGGATTCGGTTATCCCCTCTCAGTTGCTACCCTGGTTGAACCTTATGGCTATCAGCTTAGTCGTATATATCATTTATAAAATCTTTACCAATAAAAAATTAGTGGGTAGATTAACAGATACATTGAGGTCGCATATTGTTAAGAAGGAGATAATCAAACCGGTTTCCTTTGAGGAGCTTCTGGTGGCTACGGGAGGATATGGGGTCTCCAGTATCGAAATACGCAAAAACAGCCCCATATTAAACAAGACTCTTCTTGAATCGGGTTTAAGGCAACATGATATCACTGTCTTGGCTGTAGAGAGAGCCGGAGAGATAAATCCTAATCCATCGGCAGATACTAAGATTATTCTGGATGATAAGTTGATTTGTTTCGGGAGGTTGGGAGATATCAGGAATAAGTTATGTTTGAATAAAATAGCAGGCGGAGGTGATTGAAATGGATGTTATGGAGGCGATTATCAGGAGATACAGTGTGCGTTCTTATCAGCAGCGTCCTGTTGAAGAGGACAAGTTAAAGGATATCCTGGAGGCGGCCAGGCTTGCTCCCTCGGCAAGTAATAGGCAGGAGTGGCGATTTGTTGTTGTTCGGGATGAAGCCGTACGTCAGCGTCTTATGAGGGCAGCCAGGAACCAGCCTTTTGTAGGTCAGGCACCAGTGGTCATTGCCTGTTGTGCCGTTACCGATAATCATATTATGGGTTGCGGGCAATTATGTTACCCTATTGATATAGCTATTGCCATTGAGCACATGGTGCTTAAAGCGGTTGAGGAAGGATTAGGAACCTGTTGGATTGGAGCATTTAATCAGGAGCAGGTTAAGGAAATCCTTGATATTCCCGAGGATGTTCCTGTGGTGGAGCTCCTGGCCTTAGGGTATCCGGAGAAAGATTCTTCGATGCCCAAGGACAGGTTAAAGCTTGAAGAGATTGTAATGTACGAGAGATGGAGGAGATAGATGCTAAACAGGCAAGAGATAGAGAGATTAACTAAAGAGAAACAACTAATTACCGGATATTCTGATTTAGATACTCAACTTACTCCTAATGGATTTGACCTGACAGTAGGCAATATTTTTGAATTTAGCGGCGTCGGAGTCTTAGATTTCTCCAATAAGAAGAGGCTGCTCCCTGAGACAAGGCAGCTATCTCTAGAGAGGGAGAATTCGCAGGATGAGGGCGGCTGGTGGAATTTAAGTAGAGGGGTATATAAGGTAAGAAGCAATGAGACAATTAATCTACCCAGCGACTTAATAGCAATAGCCTTTCCCAGGAGCTCTCTTCTGAGAATGGGAGCGTTTACTCAGACTGGCGTATGGGATGCTGGATTTAAGGGCAAGAGTGAGTTTATATTACTGGTGGGAAATCCATTCGGGTTAAAGATTCAGCAAAACGCAAGGGTAATTCAGATAATCTTTATCAAGATTAATGAAACTAATGTTGTCTATCAGGGGATTTATCAGGATAAAGATTCAGGGATAGACTGAGTCAGATAAGTCGATATAATTGACCAGATGACTTTAGATATATCAAACGATTATTATTCCTCAGAGACATCCGATAGCACGCCTGAGCTACGCGCTATATTTGAAGAGGGAGGGTTGTTGCAAAAATATCTTACGGGCTACGAATGCCGGTTACAACAGATTCAAATGGCTGAGGCTATTCAGCAGGCAATCCAGTCAAATACTCATCTCTTAGTTGAGGCGGGCACAGGGGTGGGTAAGAGCTTAGCCTACCTTATCCCCTTTGTTAAATGGGCCAGGGAATCCAAGAAAAGGGTAGTTGTTTCCACTTATACTAAGACACTGCAGGAGCAGTTGGTAAAGAGGGATCTGCCATTCCTGCAGCGTGTATTAGATATGGATTTCAAGTTTGCTTTATGTGTGGGTACGGAGAATTATCTTTGTCTAAGGAGATTCAGATTGGCTCACAGTTACGATCTATTTGATAATAACTCCGAGTTAAACCAGATACAGCGGATAGATATGTGGTTGAATGAGACCAAGAGCGGTCTTATCTCGGATTTAGACTTTGAGCCAGAGGAGAGCTTATGGGCTAAAATCTGTCGTCAGAGTGACCTGTGTCTTGGCAGGAGATGTTTATTCAGAAAGGACTGTTTTTATAATAAAGCAAGAGAGAAGGAAGAAGGGTCCCATATCCTGGTGGTGAATCACCACCTGTTTCTTGCTAATACAATTTCCGGCGGCAGGGTTTTGCCTTATTTTGAGGCGGTGGTCTTTGATGAAGCGCATACACTTCAGGATGTAGCTACAGAGTATCTGGGTATAGAGGTAACCAATTTTAAAATAAAATATTTTCTCGATACTATTTTTAATCCTCAATCAGGAAAGGGATTTTTACATAGGCTACAGGGAGTAAGTCGTAAAAAGATTAGCGACATCAAGGGGGCATTGGATAAGGTCAGGCTTGCCTCTGAGAGATTCTTTTGTGAGTTAGTCCGTTGTTTTGGGGAAGAGTCAAAAACGCAGAGGATAAGGGGTTCGAATTTTATCTTTAATTATTTACAAGAGCCACTGCTGCATCTCTCTTGCCTATTATCAGCAGCATTGGATAGCGTCACATCTGAGGATGATAGGGTTCAGATAAAATCATATATCTTGCGAGCCAAGGAGATAAATTCAGGGCTAGAGGCGATTATCACTCAAAGCCTGCAGGAGCATGTTTATTGGATAGAGATTTTAAACAGACAGGGAAGGCGCAGATATAGCTTACACACCGCTCCTATAGATATCTCTGAGGAATTCAAGACTAGGGTATTAGAGGAGGTAGAGTTAGTCATTTTTACCTCCGCTACATTAAGTGTAAACGGCGACTTCAATTTTATCAAACAATCCCTTGGCATAGAACAGGCAAAGGAAATCTGTCTTAGTTCTCCCTTTGAGTATAGTCGCAATGCCATTATCTATATCCCGCATAATCTTCCCGACCCTAACAGGGAATTTGAATCTTATCAAAAGGAGGCAATTGAGGAAATAAAGAGGATTCTGGTGATTACGCAAGGTAGGGCATTTGTACTCTTTACAAATTACAGGATGCTGGATATGGCTAATGATATCCTTAGGCAGGAATTGAGCAACTTTAATATATTAAGGCAGGGCGATGCCCCGCGCTATAAACTATTAGAAAGATTTAAGGCCGACACACGCTCAGTCCTTCTGGGCACAAATACCTTCTGGCAAGGAGTAGATGTTCCTGGCAGGGCTCTTGAGTGCGTAATTATTACCAAGCTTCCCTTTGCTGTGCCTGATGAGCCTATTATTGAAGCAAGGATGGAGTTATTGCGTGCACAGAATAAGGATCCATTTATTGATTATCAGATTCCTCAGGCAATTATTATGCTTCGGCAGGGTTTTGGCCGGTTAATCAGGAGAAAGACTGATATCGGCATGGTAGCTATACTTGATCCCAGAATAAAAACCAGATTCTATGGCAAGAGCTTTCTGGAGGCACTGCCACAATGTCAGCGGGTTTACGAATTATCGGAGGTACATAGATTCTTGCAGAGTATACCATATTCGGTTACTATCTAATCTAATTTTTACTGAGGAGGTGATTGAGGTGAAGGCAGAGATTACACGGCAGAGGGCTACCCGTCTTTTAAGTAGCGGTAACGTAATTATGGTAAGTTCGGCCTATAAGGACAGAGCTAATATTATTACCCTTGCCTGGAAGACACCCCTGTCTCATAACCCACCCTTAATCGGAATAAGCATTGCCAAGACGCATTTTTCCTGTGAGTTGATTGAGAAGTCTGAGGAATTCATCGTTAATATTCCTGAATTGGAGATTCTCGATAAGGTGGTTTTCTGTGGCAGCGTATCCGGCAGGCAGGTAGATAAATTTAAGGAGACTAAACTGAATCCTCTTAAGGCAAACAGATTAATCAAGACTCCCTTGATAGCAGATTGTATCGGTAATCTGGAGTGTTATGTGAGGGATGTTCGTGAGTTTGGTGACCACAAGTTTTTTGTGGGAGAGATAATTTATGCTCAGGCGGAGGAGGGCATGTTTGAGCAGACATGGGATGTAGATAAGATGAGGCTTATCTATCATTTGGGGGGAGCATTCTTTACCTCTTCCGGTCAGATGATTAGGGTCTGAATACAATAATATGGAGAGGGTTCTCCTGCATATATGCTGTGGTGTCTGCGCAAGTTCTGTAATAGAGAGACTGAAAGCAGATGGTTATGAGCCAGTGGGTTTCTTTTATAACCCCAATATCCATCCTGCTGAGGAGTATTACAGGCGTGAGGAGGTAGTAAGAGAGGTAGCGCGTGTTCTTAAATTTGAGTTAATACCATCTGTCTATGATAAAGACCTCTGGTTTCTCAATACCAAAGGATTTGAGGCTGAGCCAGAAGGGGGACGGAGGTGCTCGACATGCTTTAGGTTACGCCTTAGTCAGACCGCTCATAAGGCGAGGCAATTAGGTATATTGAAATTTACTACCACGCTTACCGTAAGCCCGCATAAAGACGCAAGGTTAATTAATGACATCGGCAGGGATATTTCTGCTGAGAATTTTCTCAGTTATGATTTTAAAAAACGAGATGGTTTTAAGCTTGCAATTAAATTTGCCAGGCAGTATAATTTATACCAACAAAATTACTGCGGTTGTCTATATAGCCGGAGACAATAATTAATACTAAGAATCAGGGTTATTCAGTTGTTTATTTAGAGAGATGTTGAATCGCTTATTCAGATTAAGGCAGGCAGGTACCGATATCCGCACAGAGATAATCGGAGGTATAACTACCTTTATGACGATGTCCTATATTATTTTTGTTCAGCCGGCGGTTTTTTCTCATTTAGGCATGGATTTTGGTGCAGTAATGATGGCTACCTGTTTGTCTTCAGCATTGGCTACTCTTCTAATGGCATTCCTGGCGAATTATCCTATTGCTCTTGCGCCGGGTATGGGGCATAATTTCTATTTTGTTTTTGGTATCTGCTTAGCATTAGGGGTTCCTTGGCAGGTGGCTCTGGGCGCAAATTTTATCTCTGGATTACTGTTTGTGTTTCTGTCTCTTTTTGGGCTACGCGCCATGCTTTTGAATGCGGTACCCCAGGCACTTAAGCACGCCATTGCGGTAGGGATCGGCTTGTTGATTGCACTTATTGGTTTTGAATGGTCGGGGATTGTAGTAGCTAATAAGGGAACCCTGCTTGGTTTGGGGAATTTAAAGAGCCCACCTGTTGTTCTTTCTATATTGGGAATAATAATTATATCGGTTATGATGATTATGAAGATAAGAGGCGGCATATTAATTGGTATAATAATTTCCTCGTTCCTAGGATGGATGATGGGTATTGTTAAGTTCTCCGGCCTGGTAAGTAGCCCGCCAAGCATCAGCCCTGTTCTGTTTAAATTGAATGTCTCAGAGGCATTCAGTCTGAGATTACTCCCGGTTATATTTATTCTGTTCTTTCTTGATTTATTCGATACCGTAGGGACGTTGATCGGTGTAGGGGAGGAGGGTGGCTTTATAAAAGAGGGGAGGCTGCCCCGTGCACGAGGAGCTCTTCTCTCTGATGCGCTGGGTACAGTAGCCGGTACATGCTTGGGGACATCTACTGTTACAAGTTATATCGAAAGCTCTACCGGAATCTCTCAGGGAGCAAGGACAGGACTAAGTAATATTGTAACTGCCTTATTATTTTTACTCTCCATATTCTTTTTTCCTGTGGTAAAGATGATAGGTGGTGGTTATAGCACTCACTCTGGTGGATTAATACTTTATCCTGTGATTGCCCCAGCGCTAATCATAGTCGGTTGTATTATGCTTAAGAATGTAGTTAGGATTCAGTGGGAGGATTATACTGAGGCCATACCTTCCTTCTTGACACTAGTCACCATGGCTTATACATTCAGTATTACTGAGGGGATTGCCTTTGGGTTTATCTCGTATTCGTTATTGAAGCTGGTTAGTCGTAGATTTAGAGAGGTTCATTGGATTATTTATTTATTTTCTCTTTTATTCATTCTTCGTTATATATTTCTTAAATAAACTGAGTAGATTTATTTTAAAGTGGGAGGTTTTATGAATTGGCATCTTCTCTGGCGACGGATAATCCGGGCAGCTAAGTTAGAGACCAGTCTTTATGAGGAGATAGAGAAAGACCCGGGCTCTTTATCTCAGGCGATGATTGTGGTTGTGCTCTCTGCTGTAGCTGCGGGTATCGGCAGCATCTCTAAGATCGGCATACAGGGTATATTTATCGGAGCACTTACGGGGTTAATAGGCTGGTATGTTTGGGCAATGTTGATTTATCTTATAGGGACAAGGCTGCTTCCTGAGTCACAGACCCATTCTAATTTAGGTGAATTATTACGTACGATTGGCTTCTCCAGTTCTCCTGGATTGATTCGTATCTTTGGGATAGTGGATGTCTTTCAGCGCTTGATCTTTTCTCTGGCGGCTGCCTGGATGTTGGTAGCCATGGTAATTGCGGTGAAATGCGCACTTGATTACAAGAGTACATGGCGGGCAGTAGGTGTTTGTCTGATTGGTTGGGTGATTCAAATTGTCCTATTGCTCATACTGTTTTCTTTCTTTGGAGGTTTAAAACCGATATGATCCCCCAGGAAGACTTGGATTTTGAGATATCGTTTTACGAGAGGCTTATCGAACAGAACCCCGATTTTGTCAACGCCTTGATTGCCCTGGGAGACGCCTATACCCGCAAGGGTCGTTATAGAGATGGGCTTGAGATTGACCGGAGATTGGCAAGATTGAGACCAGATGACCCTATTGTCTATTATAATCTTGCCTGTAGCTATTCCCTGCTCAAGATGTCCGAGGAGTGCCTGGAGGCACTTAAGAAATCTATTCAGTTAGGTTATCGTGACTTCAAGTTTATGGAGAAAGACCCTGACCTTCAATTTATCAGGAAAGACAATCGCTATAAGGAACTGATATCTCAGTATAGTTCTTCGTGATATCGCTATTAATAACGGATTCTTAAGGCATTTTAATCTTTTGTTTATTAGCTGCTTAGGCTGGAAGTAATATCAAGAGCAGGGATTCATCTCTTGAGATTATTGAGTTTTGTCTCTAATGCTTCAATTCTTGACTCCAGCTCCTTAATCGCATTTGTTAATACTGCCGTTAACTGCATATACTTAAATGTCTCTACCTCGCCGTTCATCCTGACTACAAGTAAAGGATTAATCTTTTCAGCCTCCTCAGCAATAAAACCGAAGTCTTTGTCACCTGTCATCTTCCAATTAAATTCTACCGGTCTTAATTTATCTATAATATCTAATCCATGAGAAAAGTCCTTGATATTCTCTTTATATTTCTTGCTGGAGCTGAATCTTACTAGTTTGTATGCGCCACCCTGTGTTCCTCCTGAGACATAACCCACGTAGCCCGTGCTGCCTGTAGATAATAAATCTCCCTCTATATCTCCATCTACATCGAGTTTGACATCAGGATTGCTTGTGCCTATACCGACCTTCCCCGCATTTGTTATATAAATTCTGTCTTCAGAATCGGTTATTAACCTCAAGTCTACATCGTCAGTAGTGTGATTGTTAAATTTAGCTGCGACACCTGCGGAAGACACTAATCCAGCACCATCATTAAACCAGATAGCAACACCGTTATTTACTGTTTGATTGGTGTTCTGTATTATTAATGCACCCGTCGATGTAGGAGCGGAGCTGTTTATCGCATTTATTATAGTCCCATTTACTTTGAGTCTATAAGGACCCGGGTCCGTTGCTCCTATGCCAATATTGCCGTAATAATTTATAACCAACGCATCATTGGTAATCCCGGTAGCATAATTGTTGGATGTCCCGAAATACATATAGGTTCCCATAGCTGTTTCTTTTAAATAGATGCCTGCCTTGGGCTTCGTGGCATTATTATTCTGCGTGGACCAGAAGATTCCCGGGGTGAAGGCGTTGGCAGTATAATCAGTAGTAATATTTATACCAGCGTTATTCAAGCCCTGAGTGAAATCTGTCTGAGTGGTGCTCTCATCAAGATTATATATACTTAAGTTCTTATAGCTACCGTAGGGTGAGGGATAATAGGTAGTAAGGGTGATAGACTCTTCCTGGGCAAAGCAGAGGGCTGTCCCTAAATATAAAACAAAATTTATAAAAAGAAAAAATTTACACATTTATACACCTCCTTTCTAAATCAGAGTTTATTTTAAAATTATTCTAACTGGATAGTAAGTCATGGTCAAGCAAATTCACAGATAAAATGAACACCGTAGTTAAATCTGCTGAACATTTTTAGGAATAGAGGTGCGTGAGATTCCTTTGATTTATTCGTCTATTGATATATAGAGATTAATTTTACGAAATATGATAAATATTGATTATATCTCATGGGCAGGATAAAGGAGCATTATAAGCGGGCGATAAAGTACTGGCCTGAGATAGAGCGCCCCAGAGAGAGATTATTTAGATTCGGTGAACACAATTTGACCGACTCCGAGCTCTTGGCTATTCTGTTTTGCAGTGGAATAAAGCAGAAGAGCGCCTTAGACTTAGCCAGAGAGGTCATACAGAGATTCAGGACATTCCGGAATATGGCTCATACAGATTTATCTCATTGGAGAGGATTTAAGGGGTTAGGTAGCGTTAAACTATCGCGTATAAGAGCAGCAATTGAGATAGGTAGAAGGCTTGCAGAAGAGAAAATGACGCAGAGGCGACAGAGGATAAAATCCTCCAGAGACGTTGCGGATATCTTAATGGCCAGGATGAGGGATTTAAAGAGGGAGGTATTTAAGGTATTGCTTCTGGATTCCCGGAATAGAATCATAGAGATAATCGAGGTTGAGGAGGGTACCGTTAATCAGGCAAGACCTATAGTAAGGGAGCTTTTCCAAAGGGCTCTGCAGAATTTCGCGGCATTCATAATCTGCGTACATAATCATCCGGCGGGTAGCGTTCAGCCAAGCGGAGAGGATAGGGAGTTTACTAAATATCTGGTTCAAGCAGGAGAGATTCTTCAGATTAAGGTCCTGGATCATATAATTATCGGAGATAATACATATTTTAGTTTCGCTGATAAGGGTTTGATATAACTCTGTCAGGAGATTCAGATATTGTTTTGAGGGTTTATTTAATAAAGTAGTCGAGTCTCTTTTTATATATTTCGGCAAATTCCTTTAGCTGGATAACATCGATTCTACGCTGACCAGCCTCTATCTTGGATATGTAGGATTGTGTTCTACCCAATTTCTTAGCGACCTCCTTCTGCTTGAGGCCGGCATTCTTTCTGGCCTTTATCAACCGCCTAACCATATAACTGTGGCTCTTGGTGTAGATTGTTTTATTCATGGGTTGACACCTCTTTAACTATATGATATACTTGATTGTGTAATATTCCAAAATGGAATATAAACTAAGGGTTACGCTATGGCGTTATTAAATAAAAAATCCCTAAGGATATTGATTGTGGATGATGAGGAGATTGTCAGGAGTACGATAGGGCATATATTCCAGAAGAGGGATTTTATAGTTGATGACGCGGCGGACGGTATAGAGGCGTTACAGATGGTGGCTAAGCATAGACCGGATATCATTATTCTCGATGTTGTAATGCCCCGTATGGATGGACTCCAGATGTATCGTGAATTAAGAGAGGATTCACGAACCAGGGATATACCCGTTATCTTTCTATCTGCTCAAGGGCATATCTCTGAGGTTATCCACGATATACCAGGTGGCTTTGTGGATTATATCGATAAGCCTTGCAATATTGATTGTCTCCTTCAGCGAGTCAATGCCCTCCTTACCAAAGAGAGAGATCTATAATATCCCCACCATATTATTATCCACTTTTTATATTCAAAGATAGAGAATTATTATAGAAATTAGCATTTTACAGGTTTAGATATTTTGTGTATAATTGTTAAATAATGGTAGATCTCTCAGTTAAGCTCGGTAGATTAAGGTTATACAATCCTGTAATGGTGGCCTCTGGTACATTCGGCTGCGCAGAGGAGTTTACCTCCCTTATTGACATAAATAAATTAGGGGCGATAGTCACTAAGACAGTTACCCTGAATCCTCATCGAGGTAATCCTATGCCACGCACAATTGAGACAGCCTGTGGCTTGCTGAACTCTATCGGTTTAGAAAATACAGGCATTGAGCACTTTCTTAAATATAAAATTCCCTTCTTGGTTAAATTAAAAACAGCTGTAATTGTCAGTATTGCCGGAGAGTCTATGGATGAGTTCAGGCGCCTGGTCAATATTCTTAATGAGCAAGGCAGGGTAGATGCTATTGAGTTGAATATATCGTGTCCAAATATTAAGAGGAGAGAGGAGTTAATTGCCCAGAATCCCAGATTAGCATATAAGGTGATAAACTCCGTACGCAAGAATACTAAGAAAACCCTGATTGCCAAGCTATCCCCCAATGTTACCGATATTGCGGAGATAGCCAGGGCTGCGGAGGACGCCGGTTGCGATGCCTTGAGTTTAATTAATACAATCTACGGAATGAGTATTGACCCGGAGAGAAGAAGGGTTAATCTCGCCAATATCTTTGGAGGATTGAGCGGCCCAGCCATAAAGCCGATTGCCCTCTATATGGTTTATAAGGTAGCCCAGCGGGTCAAGGTGCCTGTGATTGGTATGGGCGGCATTATGACTACCGAGGATGCCCTGGAGTTTATTCTTGCAGGAGCTACCGCGGTGGCAGTAGGCACAGGCAATTTTATTAATCCAAGGTGCAGTATTGAGATTATCCGTGGGATAAAACAATACCTGAGGAGGCACAAGATTAATAATATAAAGAAAATTATAGGAGATTTAAAGGTATGAGGCGCATGATGCAATTGATTTTTCTCGCGAATTGCTCAGAGTATGCAGATGGGTCAAGGGATTGAGGTAGAGCTATGAGACATACAACTCAGCTAATGGTTGCCTTGGATGTAGATAGTCTAAAAGAGGCAAGGCGTTTGGTTGGCCTATTGTATCCCCGCGTGAGAATCTTTAAGGTAGGTATTCAGCTGTTTACTGCAGCGGGGCCCCAGATAATCGAATCCATCCACCAGAGGGGTGCAGAGGTATTTCTGGATTTAAAATTCTTTGATATACCTAATACGGTAGGTAATGCTGTCTCCTCTGCCATCCGTCTTAAGGTAAGGATGCTCAGCCTTCATATCTCAGGAGGCAGTGAGATGCTTAAGAGAGCGGTTAAGAGCGTGAAACAGGCCGCCTTATTAAGATGGCGAGTTCCCCTGTTAATTGGTGTTACAGAGTTGACCAGTAGAGGTGCTGATCCTACGAATATTTTGAATTTGGCAAGAGAGGGTTTAAGTTGTGGTCTTGATGGCGTGGTATGCTCTGCACAGGAGGCAGCCCTCCTGCGCAAGAGGATTAAAAGGAGATTTCTGATTCTTACTCCCGGCATAAGAGTTGGTAAGGTTGTTGGCGATGACCAGAAAAGAAGCGCCTCTATTAAGGAGGCGGTTAATTCCGGTAGTGATTATCTGATTCTCGGTCGCCCTATTATTAGGGCGGATGATCCCCGCAGGGTTGTGCAGCAGATAGAGGAGATATTGTGCCGTTAAGCAGGATATCAGATAGGCAGCAAAGAGTAGCACTAAGAGGTAAAGAATAACAGCGCCAATATGGGGATTCAGAAAAGGAGAAAGGGATTATGCAGATACAATTGGATACATTAATAGAGAAGATAAAAAAAGACGGTGTTCTAGAGGCAAAAAGGAAGGCCGAAGAGATTATTAAGCAGGCCCAGGAGCAAAAGGATTATATTATCAAAAAGGCCAGAGAGGAGGCCGAGACTATTATAAAGGAGGCGGGGCTTAAGGCATCCAGACTTAAGGATAACTCTCAGAAGGCTGTTGCCCAGGCAGTTAGAGATACTGTATTAATCTTGAAGCAGAGGATAAAGGATTTATTTGATCGTATATTGAAAGAGGAGATTCAGCGCAGTCTAAACGAGGATTTAATAGCAAGGTTAATCCTTAGGATTGCAGAGAGCTGGGGTAAGGATAAGCAATCTGACTTGCAGGTTTCTCTAAGCCCACAGGATAAGGAGGGGCTGGAGGCTTTCTTACTCAGCAAGTTTAAGGCAGAGTTAAGCTCGGGTATAAATTTTAAGGCGAATCCCAATATAAATAAGGGTTTATACATAGGTATAAAAGGAGAGGATTTCCATTATGATTTTACCGATGAGGCAATATTAGAAATCCTCAAACAGTATCTCAGGCCGTTTATAGTAAGAATCATTGAGGAGGAGGCAGGTTAAGAGTTATTATGGATAGATATTACTATTTGGCTGCGGCATTACCACTGCTCAGGTTTACAGAGAGGCCCTCTTTATCTAAAGAGGATTTTATCTCTCAGGCAGTTAAATGGCTTACTCCTAGAGATTTCCTTATCTTATCCAGGATAGATGTGAATAATGTTTTCAGATATCCAGAAGACCCTTCACTATTGGTTATCTACAAGGAGTTTGAGTACTCTTTAAGAAGAGAGTTGGCTTTGTATAGGGCTGCGTTGAGGAGGGGCCAGGAGTATAAGCACAGAGGAGACCTGAGAGAGATAATCCAGCAATTAGATAACCCCCTGCAGATAGAAAGGGCTCTCCTTCTGCTGAGATGGGACTTCTTAGAAGAGCAAGAATTTGGCCATTTTTTCGATTTGGATTTTCTTATAGTATATTACCTGAAGTTACAGATACTACAGAGGCTGTTTAGTTTTGATAAAGAGAAGGGGAATCAGAGGTTTGAATCTTATTCCTCCGTGGGAGAGGAGTTATGATGGATAAAATCGGCCTTATCACCGGGATTAATGGTAATATGATTTCGGTACATTTCCAGGGTAGTGTTTGCCAGAATGAGGTGGGATTCGTACTGCTGGGAGAGGAGAGGCTTATGTCAGAGGTGATAAGGATAAGGGGAGAGACAGCATATTTGCAGGTATTTGAGAATACCAAGGGTGTTAAGGTGGGTGATAAGGTTGAGTTCTCAGGACAGATGCTCTCTGTGCAGCTGGGTCCGGGGCTCTTAGGACAGATTTATGATGGATTACAGAATCCTCTTGTGCAACTGGCCCAGGAGTATGGCTTTTTTCTAAAGAGGGGTGTTTCCAAGGAGCCGTTAAATTCTGATGGTCGATGGAGATTTACGCCTTTGGTTAAGAAGGGAGATTCGGTTACGGCCGGTATGACCTTAGGTCAGGTGCCGGAGGGTATATTTAAACATTCTATTATGGTACCCTTTGATCTTTCTCAGAAATACACAGTAGAATATATTGCTGCGGAAGGAGATTATACAATAAAAGATATTATAGCAACATTAAAAGACGATAGAGGCAATCTGATAGAATTAGATATGGTGTTTGATTGGCCGGTAAAAACACCCATCAAGGTTTATAGGGAGAAGATTCCTCCGCGCGAACCACTGGTAACGCGAGTGCGTATCATAGACACCTTCTTTCCTATTGTACGGGGAGGGACATATTGTATCCCTGGACCATTTGGTTCAGGCAAGACAGTTCTACAGCAGATAATAAGCCGTTATGCTGAGATAGATATTGTGGTAATTGCTGCCTGTGGAGAGAGGGCTGGTGAGGTGGTAGAGACACTGAGAGAATTCCCCGGTTTAATCGATCCCAGAACAGGCAGAACATTGATGGAGAGGACGATTATTATCTGTAATACAAGCTCTATGCCCGTAGCTGCCCGGGAGGCCTCTGTTTATACGGCAGCTACGCTGGCAGAATATTATCGGCAGATGGGATTGGATATTCTTCTCTTGGCGGATTCTACCTCCAGATGGGCTCAGGCAATGAGGGAGGTTTCCGGTAGACTTGAGGAGATTCCGGGTGAGGAGGCCTATCCTGCATATCTTGAATCTCGTATTGCAGAGTTCTATGAGAGGGCAGGTGCGGTTAGGCTTGTTAATGGAGAGAAGGCCAGTCTTACTATTGGAGGGACGGTTAGCCCTGCAGGAGGTAATTTTGAGGAGCCGGTTACCCAGGCTACACTTAAGGTAGTAGGTGTATTCCACGGCCTATCCAGGGACAGGGCAAATGCAAGAAGGTTTCCTTCTATAGATCCCCTGGAGAGTTGGAGTAGATATGATAGCTTTATAGAGAAGGAGCTTGTAGATTTGGCTCGCCATATTCTATTCAGAGGGAATGAGATTAATCAGATGATGAAGGTGGTGGGAGAGGAGGGTACTTCTATTGAGGATTTTATTATTTATCTGAAGAGTGAATTCTTAGATAGTGTCTATCTGCAACAGAATGCCTTTGATAAAGTGGACGCACAAACGCCCTCCCAAAGACAGATATATGTGTTTAGGAAGGTGATAGAGATATTAAGGGCAGATTATCCATTTAAGGACAAAGATAGGGCAAGGGGATTCTTCTATTCTCTGAGACAGTTATTTATTGATTGGAACTATAAGGAATGGGATACGCCTGAATTTGGAGAGCAGGAGAAGGCCATAGATAGATTTATGAGTGATAATTCTCAGTTATGAAAAAGGTTTATAGTCGGATATTGAGTATTGTAGGTAATGTTATAATGGTCAGGGCTAAGGGTGTAGCCTATGAGGAGTTAGCAGAGGTCTCTACGCGGCAGGGTAAATCCCTGGCGCAGGTGATAAGGTTGGATGGTGACTTGGTATTTCTGCAGGTGTTTGCTGGGGCAAGAGGGATATCCACTCAGGATGAGGTGCGCTTCCTGGGGCATCCTATGAAGGTGGCGTTTTCAGATAATATGCTGGGCAGGATCTTTAATGGCAGCGGCTTGCCCTTAGATAACGGTCCTGAATTATTAGATAATCTTATAGAGATAAAGGGTCCTCCGGTAAATCCAGCAAAGAGGATTATACCTCGGAATATGGTAAGGACGAATATCCCTATGATAGATGTGTTTAACTCCCTTGTGGAGTCTCAGAAGATTCCTATATTCTCTGTCTCCGGGGAGCCATATAATGAGCTCCTTGCCAGGATCGCTCTTCAGGCAGAGGTGGATATGATTATTCTGGGAGGCATCGGTCTTAAATATGACCAGTTTATGTTTTTCAGAGATACACTGGAGGAGGGTGGTGCCTTAAACCGCTCTATCTTTTTTATTCACACCGCCGCCGACCCTATTGTAGAAGGTATCGTGGTACCTGATTTGTGTCTGGCAGTTGCCGAGGGCTTTGCCTTGAAGGGGAAGAAGGTGTTGGTATTGCTTACTGATATGACTAATTTTTGTGATGCCCTGAAAGAGATATCTATAACTATGGAGCAGGTTCCTTCTAATAGGGGTTATCCCGGAGACCTGTATAGCCAGTTGGCCTCCCGTTATGAAAAGGCAGTTGATTTTGAGGGGGCCGGCTCTATCACTATCCTCAGTATAACTACTATGCCAGGAGATGATGTGACCCACCCTATTCCCGATAATACAGGATATATTACAGAGGGGCAGTTTTATTTAAGGGGGGGCAGGATTGAGCCGTTTGGTTCTTTAAGCCGGTTGAAACAACTGGTGAATAATAAGACCAGAGAAGACCACAGGGCAATTATGGATGGTATGATTCAGCTCTATGCGCAGTATAGAGAGACAGAGGAGAAGAAATCAATGGGGTTTAGGATGAGTCAGTGGGATGAGAAGCTCCTGAAATACGGAAAGATGTTTGAGGAGCAGATGATGGATTTATCTGTTAATGTCCCACTGGAGCAGGCCCTGGATAACGGATGGCGTATCCTCTCGGAGTGTTTTATGCCGGAGGAGACAGGCTTCAGGACAGACCTGATTGAGAGATTCTGGCCTAAGAAGAGATAATATGGGTAAGATTAGACTTACCAAGAATGAGTTGAAGAAACAGCGCGACGCTCTTAAGAGATACAATCGCTATCTGCCTATGTTGCAGCTTAAGAAGCAGCAGCTACAGATTGAGATTGGCAGGGTTGATGGTTTTATCGATAAGCTTAATGAGGAGATCAGGATATTTAAACAGGGTGTATACTCCTGGGTAGATGTTTTTGCCGAAGAGATTAATCTGGCAGAGTGGATTAAGGTAAAAAGGATAAATACAGAGGTAGGAAATATTGCCGGTATAGATATACCTTTATTTGTCAGTGTAGATTTTGAAGAGGCAGATTACGATTACATGATAACTCCCCTCTGGGTAGATAAGGCCATAGAGGCAATAAAGGAGTTGGTAGTCAGGAAGGCGAGATTGCTGGTCTATCAGAGGCAGAGAGAGATTCTGCAGGAGGAACTAAGGATTACCACTCAGAGGGTGAATCTCTTCGAGAAGGTGAAGATACCCGAGGCCATAGAGAATATCAGATTGATACAGATTCATCTGGGCGACTTAGAGACTGCCGGTGTGGTGAGGGGTAAGATTGCCAAGGCCAAGATAGAAAAGAGAAGAGAACTGGTGAGCGTATGATTGTGCCTATGAGGAAGGTCAGCCTTTTTATTCTGGATAAACACAGACAGGAGTGTCTGTTGAGTCTAAGAAGGCTGGGCGTCCTGCATGTTAGATATAGAAAACCACCCTCCTCTTCCGAGATAGAGCGTCTGGAAAAGGAGAGAGAGAAGATAGAAAGAGCCCTCTGGGTACTCTCCAGGTATCCTCGGGGAGGAGAGCCGAGGAGCCCTATAGGCAGAGAAGAGGTTTTGTTATGTGCAGAGCAAATAATCTCTTTAGATGCAGAGAAGGATAATTGTATGAGGGATAGGCAGGATATAGACGGTGACATTTCCTGGTATAAGGATTGGGGGACCTTCTCTTTAAATAGTCTAAAGGAGTTATCCCGTGAGGGGATACGCCTCAGATTTTATAGATGTAGCCGCAGACAGCTTAAATCCCTACAGCAAGACAGGCTGATACAGATGATAAAAAGGCAGGGTAATAGTTATTATATAGTAGATATTTCTCTTATAGAAGAGGATAGAGCTGAGAGTGCTGCTCAGGAGATAGGGCTGCAGGAGATTATTCCTCCCTCCCAGGATTTGCAGACTCTACAGGACAGACTCAAGATAACAGAGCAGAGGGTCTCTGATATAGACAGCACGTTGAGGGAGAGATCGTCCTGTAGAGGAGAGTTATTGGATTATCTAAGATATCTTAACAAGTCGTTGGAGTTTAATAGGGTCAAGTCAGGTATGCAGCAGGAGGGGGAGATTTCTTATCTGGAGGGTTTTATTCCCGCAGAAGATGTCTCTCGGTTTATCAGGGTAGCCAGGGCAGAAGGCTGGGCCTATCTTATCCAGGAGCCGGATAAGCCTGAGGAGGTACCTACGCTTATTAGAAATCCCCGCTGGCTTAGAATTATAGAGCCTGTGTTTAAATTTATGGGTACTGTGCCTGGATATAATGAGTACGATACAAGCTTTAGCTTTCTTCTTTTCTTCAGCCTATTCTTCGCCTTGCTTATAGGAGACGGCGGTTATGGCTTAATCTTTCTGGCCATTACCTATTTAGTAAGAAGGAGAATGAGGGCTGCTGCGCCTGAACCCTTTATTCTTATGTATGTATTAGCTCTTGTAACGATAGCCTGGGGAGCCCTCAGCGGAACCTGGTTTGGTTATGAGGGGATAGCCCAACTACCATTTCTGAGGAATATGGTGATTGACAGAATAAACAGCTTTATAGACAGTAATCAATCCTTTATGATGCGCATATGTTTTCTTATCGGTGCTGTGCATCTGACCATGGCTCATGGTATCATTGCCTTGAGGGCAGCTAATTCTCTCAGGTGCTTGGCCCAGATTGGCTGGATGCTGGTTATCTGGAGTCTATTTTTTATATCGAGCAGTCTTGTCTTAGGAGAGCCTCTATTCAAGTTTACACCTGGTATGTTCTCTGGAGGGCTACTTATGATTCTTTTATTCTCTCATCCCCAGAGAAATATACTTAAGGCCCTGGGTTTAACCCTGCAGGATTTACCCTTGAGGATTGTAAACTCCTTCTCAGATATAATATCATATTTAAGATTATTTGCCGTGGGATATGCCTCGGTAGCAGTGGCAGTTAGCTTTAATAATATGGCTTTAAGAATCGGATTCAGTAATATTCTGATAAGCTTTATCTCAGCAAGCATCCTTTTTCTGGGGCACGCCTTAAATATTATCCTGGGCCTCATGGCGGTTGTTGTTCACGGTATAAGACTGAATATGCTTGAGTTTTCCTCTCATTTAGGTATGCAGTGGTCTGGGACAGAATACAGACCATTCAAAGAATAGAATTAAAAATTTAAGAAACTTAGGGACATCCTTTCTGCCAATCGAAAGAGTGTCCCCGTATTTAATGTATTTTTAAAATATAGGAGTTATTAAGATTTAA
>JAOZPD010000002.1:26885-42786 GCA_029932935.1 Candidatus Omnitrophota bacterium
AAGAGTGTCCCCGTATTTAATGTATTTTTAAAATATAGGAGTTATTAAGATTTAAGGGACACTCTTATCTTCAGTTTAAAGGATGTCCCCCGATTAGATGAAAGGATGTCCCTAATTTATTGTTTTTAGTTTGGTTGTTGTAGGATTATTATAAGAGACAAGGGAGGTAAAAAATGGTTTCTGGTTTAGGCGATATGAACTTCTCTCTCTCGCTGGCGGCGATAGGTTCTGCCCTGGGAACAGGCGTGGCTGGTATGGCGGCGATTGGGGCTTGGAAGAAGGCATTCTCCCAGAATAAAACAGCCCCTTTTATCCTACTGGCCTTTGTGGGTGCTCCTCTCACCCAGACAATCTATGGCATGATCTTACGTGGCCAGATAATTAAGGCCAATCTTCCTGCTGATTTGAATACCTATATATATCAGATGATTATTGGCCTTCTGGCCGGCTTGGCTATGGGTTTTAGTGCATACATGCAGGGTAAGGCAGGGGCCAGGGCGGCGGATGCATTAGCAGAGACAGGCAAGGGATTTGGTAATTATATTATGGTATTGGGAGTGATTGAAACCGTAGCTCTGTTTGTGATGGTCTTTTGTATGATGGCCTTACCTAAGGCATAAATCAGTATCTTGATTTTTAATGATACTTATGTTATACTTAATTTGCCTTTAGAGATAGAGTTATCCCTGCCGTGTTCGTCGGGAGCTCTCTGATGGTGAGCCAACACCATTTAGAAGGGTGCTGGACTTTCTGATTGCTGAGGCAATAAGAAGAGGTGCCCACCTGAAAATACAACGGTTCAACTAATCAAGCTCCGACGGCAGCGCGCGGGGATTTTTTTTAATAATGTTACTCTGCCTATGGATTTATTTGAGAAGAGCTCATCACCTGATACCAATAAACCCCTGGCTGTCCGCTTAAGACCGGAGACCCTGAGTGAGTTCGTAGGTCAGGAGCACATTCTGGGTAAGGATTGCCTCTTAAGACGCGCCATTAAATCAGACCGTCTTAGCTCGCTTATACTCTACGGACCGCCGGGCAGCGGAAAGACCTCCCTGGCCTGGTGTATCTCCAAGGTAACCCAATCGCATTTTGTCTGGTTGAACGCAACCACCTCCAACGTAGAAGAGCTGAGGACTCAGATTGCTCAGGCAAAGCACCGTAAGAGTAGCAGCGGTAGAAAAACAATTCTATTTATCGATGAGATTCATCGTTTCAATAAGGCCCAGCAGGATGTGTTGATGCCAGATGTGGAAGAGGCAAATGTCATTCTTATTGGCGCTACTGTCCAGAATCCCTTCTTCTCCATAGTCTCTCCACTTATCTCCCGCTCTCTGATTCTGGAATTAAAACCATTAAGCAAAGAGAACATCCTGAAGATATTAGCATTTGCACTGAGGGATAAACGGCGCGGCCTGGGCAACATGAGGATAAAGGCGCAGAGGAAGGCATTATCTTTTCTGGCTGAGGTTTGCGACGGAGATGCACGACGAGCATTAAATGCCCTTGAGATTGGTATCCTGACCTCTTCTCCCGCTCAGGATGGATTTATTCATTTTAATCTGAAACTTGCTCAGGAGTCTATACAGAAGAAGATAGTTCTCTATGATAAGCAGGGTGATGCACACTTTGATACTGCCTCAGCCTTTATCAAGGCGATGCGCGGTTCAGACCCCGATGCCGCTTTATACTGGATGGCCAAGATGCTTTATGCAGGAGAGGACCCGCGCTTTATTGCGCGTCGAATATGTATTCTGGCCGCCGAGGATGTAGGTAATGCTGACCCCTTAGCCCTGGTTTTAGCCAACGCCGCTTTACAGATTTCCGAATTCGTAGGTATGCCGGAGGCACGTATCCCGCTGGCTCAGGCGGTGATTTACGTTGCCTCTGCACCCAAATCCAATGCCTCGTATTTAGCCATTAATAAGGCATATCAGGATGTAGAGAAGCAGAGGCTTAAGGAGATACCCGAATATCTTAAGGATGCCTCTTATCCGGGTGCAGCAAGCTTAGGTCGGGGAGAGGAGTATAAATATCCGCATGACTATAAGGGGCATTTTGTCAACCAGAAATATACCCCCCATACAGTTAAATATTATGAACCGACGGATATCGGTTATGAGGCGAAGATTAAGCAGCGCCTGGAGAGATTAAAATCTGTTAAGAAGCGCTCCTCTGCAAGAGGTCCAGGCCAGAACAGATAGGTTATTGTTGCTCAGTGGTAAATTTACATTATCCAGGAGCAGGAAGGACAATTAAGCGCAGGGCCCAGAACAGATAAATTATCATTGCCCAATTGCGAATTTTACAGTAGAATGTATAACTAAAGAGAAGAGAGATGATTATTACAGAACAGAAACCCCTTCAGGAGATAATAGATAGCTTACAGGGATATAATAAGATTTTCCTCGTTGGCTGCGGGGAATGTGCTACCACCTGTAAAACCGGAGGCGAAGAAGAGGTTCAACAGATGAAGGCCATCCTCCAGGATAGGAATAAGGTTGTAACAGGTTTTGTTATCCCTCAGGCGCCTTGTATAGCCAGTCAGATAAAAACAGATTTTGCCAGGAATATGAAATTCCTGAGAGATAGCGAGGCAGTCCTGGTTATGGCTTGTGGTTTAGGGGTGCAGTCGGTAAAGGTAAATGACCGCTTAGGCCTTGTAGTTATTCCCGCTTGTAATACCAAATTCCTGGGGGTAGTGGACGGCAAGGGTAATCTTTATGAGAAATGCTCTGCCTGTGGAGAGTGTGTTCTGGGGATTACTGCTGGGATATGCCCGATTACCCTTTGCGCTAAGGGTCTATTGAATGGTCCATGCGGAGGTATGGATAATGGTAAGTGCGAGGTGGATAAGGATAAAGACTGTGCCTGGGTGCTGATTTATAAGGAGCTGGAGAAGCAGAAGAAGCTGGATGGATTTAAAACCACAAGGCCACCGCGTGATTTCTCAAAGACAGTTCGGCCTCAGAATAAAATCTTAGCAGCCTGAGAGGATATCCTTTTGTGAGAGAATTCAGGGTTTGACCGTTTGTGTTTTGTGTGTTAAGATATTAACAATAAATTTATAGAGAGTAGTAAACAGGTGTGTAGGATTGACACTGCGGGATTGACAAAGAGGCAATTACGTAATATATTGTTAGGTAAGTTAAGAAAACAGACAGAGCAGCAACGCGAGTTTAAAAGCAGGCTCATTGAAAAAAAGTTGTTAGAGCAGGAGGAGTTTATTAAGGCAGAGAAGATAATGTTCTATCTGGCAATTGATGGCGAGGTAAAAACAGAGAGTATGATTGATAAGGCAAGAAGCCTTGGAAAGCAGATATATGTTCCGTTGTGTGACAGAGAGGATAAGACCCTGAAGCCCTGCGTTCTAGAGGAGGACAGCGTATTAAGAGAAGGCCCGTATCATACGCTGGAGCCTCAGGGAATGAGTAATTTAGCTGTTGAGGAGCTGGATTTAATAATTGTACCTGCTCTTGCCTTTGATAGAAGTGGTAACCGTCTTGGCAGAGGTAAGGGTTACTACGACCGTTTCTTAAGAGGGATTTCTCCTCATACACATTCCATCGGCTTGGCCTTTGATTTCCAAGTCCTACCAGCCTTGCCCGTTGAGCAAAACGATATGCCAGTAGATAAAGTCATTTCTGCCTGATTCCCTCCGTACTAACAAATCCAAACATCAATTTATCTTAGCTATTTTTTGGTATTGTTATTCTTCGTCTGTATATAGAACAGCAAGGCTTAATATTGCTTAAAATCTGATACCGGTTATAATAGTGAAAGGAGGTTTTTGAGATGATAGCAGCCATTTCTTTGATTATCACAGCGGCTGTCTGCCTGATCGGCGGGTATCTTATAAGGAGATATGTTGCCGAGAGGAAGATACAGGATGCCGAGGCCAAGGCACAGTTTATCCTGGATAAGGCAAACAAGGAGATTCAAGACAGGCGTCGGGAGATAGAGCTGGAGGCCAAGGATTTGATGTTTCGTCTGCGCCAGGATTTTGAGAGCGAGACGAAACAGCGCCGTCAGGAATTAGCCGACTTGGAGAAGAGGTTTACCCAGAAGGAGATAAACCTTGACCGTCGCTTGGAATTATTAGAGAAGAAGGAGAAGGAGCTGGAGGCAAAGGGCGCGTCCTTAAGCCATCAGGAGGAGAATCTGAAGGCCAAGGAGAAGCAGCTTTATCATCTTATCGCTGAGGAGAAGGAGCGCCTTCAGAAGATATCCTCTCTGTCTCCTGAGGAGGCAAAGCAGATTCTTCTGGCGCGGATAAGCGAGGAGTTGAGCGCTGAGAAGGCAGTCCTGATTAAGAAGCAAGAGGAGGAGGTGCGCCTGCAGGCGAATAAGATAGCCACGGATATAATAAGTCTGGCTATTCAGAGGTATGCGGCAGAGTATGCTGCCGAGACCACAGTTAGTGTAGTTAATCTTCCTAATGATGAGATGAAGGGCAGGGTAATCGGACGCGAGGGAAGAAATATCCGCGCCCTGGAGATGGCCACAGGCGTAGGTGTGATTATCGATGATACCCCGGAGAGCGTAATCCTCTCCAGCTTTGACCCTATAAGACGGGAGTTAGCCAGGATTTCTCTGGAGAGATTGATTAGCGACGGGCGTATACATCCGGCTCGCATAGAGGAGGTGGTTACCAAGACACGCAAGGACCTGGAGGAGCAGATTCAGCAGAAGGGTGAGGCAGCCTGTTTTGAATTGGGGGTAGAGGGCCTGCGCCCGGAGCTGATTAAGCTACTGGGTCGTCTGAACTTCCGCACCAGTTTCGGGCAGAATGCCCTGCAGCATTCCATCGAGGTGGCTTACTTTCTGGGTATGATGGCCTCGGAGTTGGGCGCTGATGTGCGTCTGGCCAGGCGTATTGGGCTGCTGCATGATATTGGAAAGGCAGTAGACCAGCAGCAGGAGGGAACTCACGCCCGTATCGGTGCCAGCCTGGCAAAGAAATACGGAGAGTCCTCTGAGGTAGTGCATGCTATCGAGTCGCACCATGAGGAACAGACCCCTATGACGGTCTATGCGGTCCTGGCAGTAGCTGCTGATGCCATAAGCGCTGCCAGGCCGGGAGCCAGAAAGGAGACATTAGAGGCCTACATAAAGAGATTGGAGAAGTTGGAGGGGATAGCCAATCTCTTTAAGGGGGTGGAGAAGTCTTATGCTATTCAGGCCGGCCGGGAGATCCGCGTTATCGTGGAGCCTCAAAAGATTTCCGATAACGAGGCGGTGAATCTGGCCAGGGATATAAAGAAGAAGATAGAGGAAAGCCTGGAGTATCCCGGGCAGATTAAGATTACTGTAATCCGGGAGGTAAGGGCTATTGAGTACGCCAAATAGATTATACTGAAGGATAGTACCAGAAAGGATTGGTTCTAAAGGGATGAATATATTATTCATTGGGGATATTGTAGGCAGACCCGGCAGGCAGACGGTTAAGCTCCTCTTGCCTAAGCTAAGAGAGGAGTTCTCTCTGGATTTTGTTATTGCTAATGTGGAGAATGCCGCTGGGGGCTCCGGGATTACCCCTCCTATAGCCAGGGAGCTTTCTGACTTCGGGATAGATGCCTTCAGCTCGGGCGATCACATCTTTAAGAAGAGGGATATAATCTCCACCATTAATGATGAGCCCAAGCTTCTGCGCCCCGCTAACTTTCCTGCCAGCAGCCCGGGTAGGGGGGCGGGATTGTTTAAGACAAGAACAGGCCAGACTGTAGCCCTGGTTAATATCTTAGGGCGCGTCTTTATGGAGCCCAGGGAGTGTCCCTTCCGCGTGGTCAGGGAGGAGCTTGAGAGGATTAAGTGCAAGGTGATTATTGTGGATTTTCATGCCGAGGCTACCTCAGAGAAGGTAGCCATGGGTTGGTATCTGGATGGCTCGGTGAGTGCTATTCTGGGAACGCATACCCATATTCAAACTGCCGACGAGAGGATACTTCCCCAGGGCAGTGCCTATATAACCGACGTAGGTATGACCGGGCCACAGCGCTCAGTTATTGGTCGTAAGATTGAGGATGTCTTGGCGCGATTTATTACCCAGGTAGATCGTCGTTTTGAGGTAGCCGGGGAGGAGCCTCAATTGCAGGGGGTATTACTGGATATCGATGAGAGCACGGGTAAGGCAAACTCGATTAAGAGGATTAAGAGGAATCCTTAAGTAATGTCTTTATTTTTAATCTGGGTAGGTTTTGTTGTATGTGTCTGATATCCTGGAGAGAGAGAACATTGAGATTCCCGTTTTTATCTTTACTGTTTAGTGTATGGTTTCTGTTTAGCCTGTCCATGTCTTCTGTCTTGGCTCAGGATGGGCACAATGGCCTGGATTTTAATCTGGATATAGAGGGCAAGACAAAGGCTACGCCCGATATCCTGCGCAGACCGGGGATAGATTTGAGCGGACGCGGATTCCACAATGACCCTACCTGGCCTCAGAATTTAGCCGACCTTGAGGTATTAGCCCAGCTGGAGCAGCATTTAAATCTGCAGGGCGGGATCTTCAGATTGCAATTTGACCTCTGGGAGTTTGTCCAGTTGGCCAAGAATAAGCAGATGCAGATGGAGTTTCTCGATAATTATTCGGCAGTGATTAAGAATATAAATGCCGCAGGGGGTATTGTTATTCTAAATCTATATGGTATGCCCCCTGGCTTGGGTAAGGTTCTGGATAAGAAGAGTTCTCCCTGGGATATTAAGGCCTTTAAGAAATTGGTGAAGGATGTCATCCGTTACTTCAGTTGCCTGAAGGAGTATACCGTATGGTATGAGATATGGAATGCCCCGGATTTGGAGGATTTCTTCCTGGGAGAGAAGAAGGAGTATTTGAATATTTATAAGGTAGCCGCTGAGAGTGTAAGGGAGCTGGAGAGGGAGACCAGGCGTAATATTATCATTGGCGGCCCGGGTCTTACCTGGTGGTTCCAGAACCTGGAGGGGAACAATTCGCTTTATCCGGAGAAGAGTCTTATCTATGAGCTAATCCGCTTCTGCGCTCAAAGAAGATTGCCTCTGGATTTTATCAGCTGGCATGCCTATACCTCTGACCCCTTTGCAGAAAGGGAGCTTACCCGCTATAAGAAGATTGTTCCTGAGCTTATCCGGGAATGGTTGTCTTATTTTGGCCTGGATCCTACTATGCCTCTGATTATCAGCGAGTGGAATTTTGATGCTGGTCTTAATTTTGAGCCCCGCAGGGGCTGGGAGTCCTATGTTGCTGCCAGCTTTATCCCCAGCCGGATAAGGAGTATGCTGGCCTCAGGTATTGATTACCAGATATTCTTCTGCCTGGAGGACTTTAAGGGAAACAAGCAGGGGGTAAATCAAAATGTGGGTCTATTCTGGTTTGAGCCCTCCTATGTTAAATATATTGGCGGCCCGAAATCCATGTTTAATGTAATGCGCATGCTGAATATGTTAGGTAGCGAGATGTTTCTTGCCTCCCGCCTGGATAACGAGTTTGTGGGCTTGATTGCTACTAAAACCAGAACAGGTCTGGCTCTGCTTCTATTTAATTATATTGACCCTGAGATTGCCAAGAATTATCTCTCCAGGCATCTGTCTGAGTTGTCTGCCAAGCAGGCAAGGGCCCTGGTGAATCTGGTAAATTCAAGCAAGTGGGAGCAGATTATAAATAAGAGTATCCCCTTAAAGTCGCTGCGCCTGAATAAGAAGATAAGGGCCAGGCTCAAGGAGGCAATAGCATTGCACGATAAGGCTGTCTCATTGATGCAGAACCCCCAGGGTGTAAATTTGAAATTGGTCAATCTTAAATCCAATTATACCTATAAAAAATATGTTGTGGATAAATCTTGCTGTCTGGATTGTGCGTTTGTCCCCCGGGAGGAGAAGGAGATTGGTGGCGTTGATACCTATATTGAGACATTATTCCTGGAACCATTTTCTGTAGTTCTGATTCTATTAGAGGAGAATACAGCGGCTGTATCTGAGCTGATAGAGGAGAGCACAGAGACATTTACCACGGATGAGGATAAGCAGGAGGCGGAGAGGGATGATGTGGCAGGGCATTGATAGGCGGAGATTCCCGCGTGCAGAGTATCCTTGCGAGGTGATTATCCTGAGGAGCGATTTAAAAGAGACATTCCGGACCCACACAGAGAATATAGGGGTAGGAGGAATCTGTGTGATTCTCTCCAAGGAGCTACCCCGCTTTTGTCCTGTAGGGATTACCCTTTATCTTAAAGACAGGGTAAGCCCCATAGAGTGTGACGGCAGGATAGTCTGGTCGGTAAAGAGGAGGTCTAATTTTGATACTGGTATTGAGTTTATCGGATTGAGGCAGCGCGACCGTTTAAGGATTGAGAGGGTTGTGGAGGAATGTTTGAGAAAGGGACTTTAGATAAGCAGGGCGATTTAAACAAAGGGGTTCCTCCGGCAAGAGAAAGGGATAATTCCTCCCTGGCGGGAGCCCAGCATATTTATACAGTAAGCGAACTCACCCAGGATATAAAGTTGATTCTGGAGAATACCTTTACCTCCGTCTGGCTGGAGGGAGAGATATCCAACTTTACCCATCACCTATCCGGCCACATGTATTTCTCACTTAAGGATGAGAATGCGGTGATTAATGCCTGCCTGTTTAAGAATGTGAATCAGGATATAAGATTCAGGTTAGAGGATGGGTTAAAGGTGATTTGTTTCGGCCGTATTACTGTATATGGAAAGCGCGGCCAATACCAGATAATTATTGAGAAGATAGAACCCAAGGGGATGGGAGCGTTGCAACTGGCCTTTGAGCAACTAAAGAATAGGTTGCTTAAGGAGGGCCTGTTTGATGCCTCTCACAAGAGGCCGCTTCCCTTGCTACCCTTCTCTGTGGGTGTGGTAACCTCAGCCACAGGCGCAGCAGTCAGGGATATCCTTAAGATACTGACTAGCGAGGCAGGATTCTTACGGATTATCCTGCGCCCTACTATGGTGCAGGGTAGTGAGGCAAAATACGATATTGCCCAGGCCATAGCGGAATTCAATCAGTATGCTCAGGTTGATGTACTGATTGTAGGCCGGGGAGGGGGTAGCCTGGAGGACCTCTGGGCATTTAATGAGGAGATGGTTGCCCGGGCAATATTTAATTCCAGGATTCCCATTATCTCTGCGGTGGGGCATGAGGTAGATACTACCATCGCTGATTTTGTGGCTGATGTGCGGGCAGAGACCCCCTCGGCTGCAGCAAAGCTGATTGTGCTTAGGAGGAATGAGGTATTGTCCTCTCTCAGGGAGGATTACCTATCCATAATCAATCTGATAAATGAGATGCTTACCAGCTTGAATGAGAGGCTTAATCTGCTCAGGAGCTCTCCTGCCTTTAAGCATCCCCTGCGCAGACTGGAGGAGTTACAGCAGGATGTGGATAATCTAACCCACAGTATACTCTTGGCTATGCAGCATCTCATTCAGGTGACTGAGCAGAGGCTGGCAGCGGTTATTGAGAAGTTTCACGCCCTTAATCCTGTGGCAATCTTAACCCGTGGATTCAGTATAACTACCTCTGTGGAGGGCAGGATTATTAAGAGGGCCGATTCTCTTAAGAAGGGAGATTGGGTAAATACGAGATTGGCCAGCGGTAGCTTTAAGTCTGAGGTAAAGGAGATAGATAATAGAAGCGGAGGTGTGTGATGACCAAGACTATCAAGGCGGCGGATTTCGAGAGGTCCCTGAAGAGATTAGAGGGTATAGTGCGGGATCTGGAGGAGGGTAATCTCTCGCTTGATGAGGCGCTTAAGAAATATGAAGAGGGTATTGAACTTGCCAGGAGTTGCTCAAGATTACTGAAGGAGGCAAGGGGCAGGGTACAGAGATTGGTTAAGAAGGAGGGAGTCCTTACTACAGAGGAATTAAACCAGGAGGCAGTTAAACAGGATGTATCTGGAGAGGATTAATTCTCCTCAGGATTTAAAAAGGCTGAAGATAGACCAGCTTACTCAGCTTGCCAGAGAGGTGCGCAGCCGTATCATTGAGGTTGTCTCCTCCCGGGGAGGCCATCTGGCCTCTAATCTGGGCACAGTGGAGCTGACCATAGCGCTGCATTACTGCCTGAATATGCCTGAGGATAAGATTATCTGGGACGTAGGGCACCAGTCCTATGCCCATAAGATTCTCACAGGCAGGAATAAGGATTTTGATTCCCTGCGCCAATATAAGGGATTAAGCGGGTTTCCTAATCCCCAGGAGTCAGTATACGATGTCTTTATCACCGGCCACAGCGGAACGGCAATCCCTCTGGCCCTGGGTCTTGCAGTGAGCAACCCTAAGGTGAAGATTGTTGCTGTTGTGGGAGACGGCTCCTTAAGTAGTGGATTATGCTTTGAGGGCCTGAACAACGCAGGGCACCTGAAGTGTAATCTGCTGGTAGTCCTGAATACCAATGAGTTAAGTATAGCCCCTAATGCCGGTTCACTGAGCAATTACCTAAATAAGATAATATCCTTACCTATATATAACCGCTTCCGCAATGCCGTGGAGAATCTGCTGCAGACACGCCTGCCGCGTGGCAAGCATATCTTGAAGATAATGGATAAGTATAGGGAGGCAACAAAGAGTTTATTTGTGCCGGGTATATTATTCGAGGAGTTAGGGTTTCGCTACTTTGGTCCCCTCGACGGGCATAATCTGGAGGGCCTGATTCGTGCCCTGAGGAATATTCTCCAGTTGAAGGGGCCGCGCCTGCTGCATATTACCACTAAGAAGGGTAAGGGGTATCTACCAGCAGAGAGACAGCCAGTAAGATTCCATAGTGCCTCTGCTTTTGATGTTACCACAGGAGAGGCTCGAGGCAAATCCCCGCGCATTAAAACATATACAGAGGTCTTCAGCCAGAAGCTGGTTCAGCTGGCTCAGCATAACCCCAGGATTGTAGCCATTACCGCGGCAATGCCTGAGGGCACTGGCTTGGATAGGTTTCGTGATGCCTACCCGGATAGATTCTTTGATGTGGGGATTGCTGAGTCATTTGCTGTTTGTTTTGCCGTGGGCCTGAGTCGGGGTGGCTTTAAGCCGGTGGTGGCGATATATTCTACCTTTCTTCAGCGGGCTTATGACCAGATTATTGAGGAGGTTGGTCTGCAGAATATAAACATGGTCCTGGCTATAGACCGCGCCGGTATTGTAGGAGAGGATGGCGTAACCCACCAGGGGATGTTTGACCTGGCTTACTTAAGAAATATCCCTAATCTGATAATACTCGCCCCGCGGGATGCCTCTGAGCTGGAGCAGATGCTTGAGTTCGCTGTATCTATGCACAGCCCGATAGCCATCAGGTATCCCAAGAGCCAACTCCCCATTACTAAATATCCACTGCCGCTTAATAAGATTCAGTTAGGCAGGGCTGAGTTGTTAAGAAGGGGAGATGACGCTGCCATAGTTGCCCTGGGCAGTATGGTGATTCCCAGCCTCGAGGCAGCGGAGATATTGCGGCAGGAGGGTATCTCCTGTTCTGTAATTAATGCGCGCTTCCTCAAGCCCTTGGATAGAGATTTATTGCACAGGATAAAGAGAGGGCCTATATTTACTGTGGAGGAGGGAATACTTGAGGGTGGGTTTGGCTCTGCGGTGCAGGAGTGTTTAGATAGGCCTGTCTGCCGCATAGGGCTGCCCGGAGAATTTATTACTCACGGCAAGAGGGATTTATTATTGAAGATGTATGGCTTAACCCCTGAGGGTATCGCTGCTAGGATAAGGCAGCATTTGAAATCATACTGAAGGGTTGCGGTGTGGGAGTAAAGATAAAGATAGATAAGCAGAGATGCAAGGGCTGTTTGCTTTGTGTTAGCTTCTGTCCACGCGGCTTGATTAAGCCGGATGATAGACTGAATTCCCGTGGGATAAAGCCAGTCAGATTTATTGATTCCGGAGAGTGCATAGGTTGTATGCAATGCGCCCTGATTTGTCCTGACTGTTGTATCGAGATTTATAAGCAATAAATTATACGAGGCAGGCATATAGATAATAAGGATGTGCTTATGGGCAGATTAGCAGAGAGCAAGACTCTGATGTCCGGTAATGAGGCGATTGGTGAGGGCGCCATTCGGGCAGGTTGTGATTTCTACGCCGGTTACCCTATCACTCCCCAGAACGAACTTACTGCCTATATGGCCAGGCGCATGGCTGAGCAGCAGCGTATCTTCATCCAGGCAGAGTCAGAGCTCTCGGCCATAAATATGGTTCTCGGTGCGGCAGCAGCCGGCGCACGGGCAATGACCTCCTCCTCCAGCCCGGGGATCAGCCTTAAGCAGGAAGGGATTTCATATCTGGCAGGCTGTCAGCTTCCCTGCGTAATTGTCAACATTATGCGGGGGGGTCCTGGCTTGGGCAACATAGCTCCCTCTCAGTCGGATTACTTCCAGGCTACGCGCGGCGGAGGACACGGAGATTACCGGTGTATTGTGCTGGCTCCTGATTCAGTGCAGGAGGCGCATGACTTGATGATGCTCTCCTTTGAACTCGCTGACCGCTACAGGAATCCGGTTATTTTGTTAGGCGATGGTATGCTGGGGCAGATGATGGAGCCGCTTAAGTTAGCGCCTTTTAATTCACTAAAGAGAGGCAAGAGCAAGCAGTGGGCACTTACAGGGTGTCTAGGGCGTCAACCCAATGTAATAAAATCATTCTATATGCAGGAGGGACAGTTAGAGGAGTTTAACAGGGCCCTGCAGGGTAAATATAAAAGAATACAGATGCAGCAGCAGCGCTGGGAGGAGTTATATATCTCTGATGCCCGGGTAATCCTTGTGGCTTATGGGACAATGGCCAGGATTACCCGCAGCGTAGTCAGGAGATTGAGGCAGAGGGGAGAGAGGGTAGGCTTTCTGCGCCCCATAAGCCTCTGGCCATTCCCTCAGCGGGCCTTCCGCCGGATAGTAGAGAGGAGGCCGAGGGCGAATCTTTTGGTGATAGAGATGTCTTACGGGCAGATGGTAGAGGATGTAAGGCTTGCGGTTGAGGGAAGACTGAGGGTTGAGTTCCTGGGGCGCTCAGGCGGGGGGATACCCTCACAGGAGGAGATTACCAGGGCTACAGCTCGATGCAGGCGGCGGTAAAATATTTGTTTTGATAACGGATATAATATAAATGAAGAGGATATTTAGTCACCCTAAAGCATTACGTAAGGTAGCAACCCATTATTGTCCGGGCTGCGGACATGGCATAGTGCATCGTCTGATTGCTGAGGTGGTAGATGAGTTGAGGATTAGGCAGAGGGTTATCGCCGTTGCCCCTGTGGGGTGTGCGGTGGTTGCCTATCATTACTGGGATTTTGACGGCTGTGAGGCGGCGCACGGGCGTGCCCTGGCTGTGGCTACAGGCATAAAGAGGTTCCGGCCAGAGAATATTGTATTCACCTATCAGGGAGACGGGGATTTAGCGGCTATAGGTACTGCCGAGACCATCCATGCGGCTAACCGGGGAGAGAACCTCACAGTAATCTTTATCAATAATGCTGTCTACGGCATGACCGGTGGGCAGATGGCACCCACTACATTATCGGGGCAGAAGACCTCTACCACACCCTCGGGCAGACAGGTTAGTCTTACTGGTTATCCCTTAAAGATCTCTGAACTCCTGGCTCAACTGCCCGCAGTAAGATATGTTGAGCGCGTCTCTGTGCATTCCCCCCAGGAGGTTATGCGGGCTAAGAAGGCCATAAGGCAGGCGTTTATAAATCAGATTGATAATCTGGGCTTCTCCCTGGTTGAGGTACTCTCTGCCTGTCCTACCTACTGGTATATGTCTGCAAGGCAGGCAATGGACTGGGTGCGTGATGTGATGAGTAAGGAGTTTCCTTTAGGGAGGATTAGGTAATGATTGAGCGTATAATAATTGCCGGCAGCGGCGGGCAGGGGATAATGCTTATGGGTAAGATTCTCGCTGAGGCGGCTATGCTGGATAATCTGCATGTTACCTGGTTTCCTACCTATGGTGCGGAGGTGCGCGGCGGAGCCGCTTATTGCATGGTAATAATTTCCTCCGAGGATATCCCTTCTCCTTATATTGAGAAGGCAGATACGTTAATTGCGATGAATGAGGCATCCCTATTGAAGTTCAGGCATCGGCTGAGAAGCAGGGGATTATTATTGATGAACAGCTCTCTTATCAGTAAGAGCATAAAGACGAATGCGAGCCTTAAGGTTTACGCCTTCCCTTTTACTGAGGCTGCCTCCCGGTTAGGCAACATAAGGGTGGCTAATATGGTTGCCCTGGGGATTTATATTGCAAAGAGAGGGATTTTCAATAAACAGATTATCCTCTCCATCATAGAGAGGATTGCCCCTGCCCAGAAGAGGGATTTGATTGAGGTTAATAGACAGGCGTTAGAGGAGGGGATGAGGTTAGTGAGATGATACGGGTACGATTCGCTCCTTCACCGACGGGTAATCTGCACATCGGCGGGGCCAGGACTGCGCTGTTTAACTGGCTCTACGCAAGGGCAAAGGATGGGAAGTTCATCTTAAGGATTGAGGATACCGACCAGCACCGCTCGCGGAAGGAGTATCTGGATGAGATTCTGCAGAGCCTTAGCTGGCTGGGCTTTAATTGGGATGAGATATATTTTCAGATTCAACGCCTGGATATATACAGGGCTTACGCCCAGAGGTTATTAAAGGATGGCCGGGCATATCTGGCTGCCAGCCAGCAGACTGAGGAGGGCTCCTCGCAGCCCCTTCAGGAGGCAATAGTATTTAGGGTGCATCCGCAGAGGGTGAGGATAAACGATTTAATCCACGGACAGATTGAGTTCGATACCTCAGTGATTAAAGACCAGGTCTTGATTAAATCCGACGGGACACCGACTTATAATTTCGCCTGCGTGGTGGATGATGCCACCATGCAGATTACTCATGTAATCAGGGGTGATGACCACATCTCTAATACACCCAAGCAGATACTCCTGTATAAGGCGCTGGGTTTTAGGATTCCTGAGTTCGCTCACCTGCCCCTGATTCTCTCCAAATCAGGTGGGCGTCTCTCCAAGCGCACCGGCGCTACTGCAATCAGTCAGTTCCGCCAGATGGGGTTCCTGCCGGAGGCATTGGTGAATTATTTGCTATTGCTGGGTTGGTCACCGGGAGAGAACCGCGAGATTATCGATATCAAGGAGGCTGCAAGACTCTTTGATATAACCAATGCCAACAAGACCGCAGCCACTTTTGATATGGATAAAATCAACTGGATAAATAATCAGTACATTAAGGGTTATTCAATAGAGAAACTCGTTGATTTGCTTATGCCCATGCTTAGGCAGAGATTCCCCCGTACACAGAGTTATTATTCTGATAGACAGAAACTGCAGGGTTTGGTAAAATTATACCAAGGTCGCATTAATACCCTGGGTGATTTGTTGGAATGGGCTGATTTCTTCTTTACGGATGAGATTAATGTTGACCCTGCTGCGGCGCAGAGGTATCTTTCTCAGGATTTATCCAGTGAGTTCTCTCTGTTTCTGGAGAGGATAGAGAAGCTGGAGCATTTTGAGGTAGCCACGATTGAGAAGGCCTTCAGGGAATTGATAGTAGAACTGAATATCTCCTCCAGGCAGCTGATTCATCCCATAAGGGTTGCCTTAACAGGCAAGACCGTAGGCCCGGGCTTATTCGATGTGATATTCTATTTAGGCAAGGAGGTAACCCGGATAAGACTGAGCCGCTGGATTAAGAAAGGAAGTTGATATGCGTCTGCATGTACGGTGTATTTTAGCTGTCTGCGGCTTGTGTTTATCACTGCTGCTTCTTAACGGCTGCGAGACGGTTAAGGGAGCAGTAAAGGGCGGAGCAGAGGGCATTTCTAAGGACTGGGGAGATATATTATAAATGTATTTAAGAAAGGGAACTAATATGCGTCTGCATGTACGGTGTATTTTAGCTGTCTGCGGCTTGTGTTTATCACT
>JAOZPD010000002.1:42886-46842 GCA_029932935.1 Candidatus Omnitrophota bacterium
GCTGCGAGACGGTTAAGGGAGCAGTAAAGGGCGGAGCAGAGGGCATTTCTAAGGATTTACAAGCCGTGCAGAAGGCAGATGACTGGATACGCAAGAATCTCTGGTAGGCTTTGCCCTGTCGTCTAATCGGTAGGACCCGAGACTCTGGATCTCGTTGTCCTGGTTCGAATCCAGGCGGGGCAGCCAACCTTGACGCTCAGACGAACAAAGATGGGATAAAGACATTTTGTTTGTAGCGATAAAAATGAGACTAATAAGCGAATAGAAAATAAATGAAAATTTTGTTGATTATCCTTATATCTATTGCTTTACTTTTTATGCTTTTGCGTTTATTCTTTCGAAGTAGTGTAAAAAACTTGGCTAGAGAGATGATTCAGGGAGTAGATCTGGTAAAACTGGTCTTATATAAAATTCTCACAGATGAATTTTCAAAAGAGTATCAGAAAGAGGGAGAAGAATTTTACAAACCCCTTGCAGCTGCCATAATAAATGAAATATTCTCTTGTCATAACGAAAAGAGCCGTTTGGTGTTTAATGAGAATAAGAATAGAGTTATTGACGAAATAAAAAAATTAGGTACCAATCATCCCGAGTTAAAACAACCTATTACTGATGCGCTAAGGGTTTTTAGCCAAGCTAATTTTATGTTGTCGGGAAAGATACAGGATAATTTTCAAGAGGTATTTGGTAATGCAATCGAAAGAGGTCTTTTTATAAAAGGCGGAGAAAAACCCGAACCTAAAAGTTTTTTAGAAATGGCTGAAGAACTAGTTGAGAAATATAACGTAAAATAAAATATTTTAGCTATATCAATAAAATAAAAATTGGTTGTCATTTGTAATAATAGGCACGGTAAATTAATGAAAATATTTCTTGCAATACATGTATAACTATGTTATACTTATATTGTAAGGAGGGTGAGAAAATATGACTACTTTAAAAGCTTTTCGTCTACCGGTTAAACTAGCTGAGAGGTTGACTACACTGGCAAAAGCTACGCATCGCAGTGAGAAATTTTATGTTACCGAGGCACTGCTGCACTATTTTGATGATTATGCGGATGCGCAGATTGCCAAAGATCGTTTTAATGATCCCAAATCTAAAATTATCTCTTGTTCAGAGTTGAGGAAGAGACTTGGCGTATAAGGTTGTTTATCTTGATTCCGTTGAGGAGGATCTTAAGAAGCTCGATAAAACTACAATCAAAAAGGTTCTTAGCCGAATCGAGACCTATCTTGCCTCTGATCCCAAAAAATTAGGTAAACCTCTTAAAGGAGAGTTTCAAGGCTACTGGCGATATCGCTGGGGAGACTATAGAGTCATTTACAAGATATCAGAAAAGGAGATTTTAATTATTGTCTTACGAATTAGTCACAGGAGAGAAGTATATAGGTAATCTTATTTTGTGGGATACATTTGACCCTGACCAGAAATAAAAAATGTGAGCCATCGACCCAGTCAACGCCCGCATTTTAAATATACCTTAAGAAACGTTATTTGTCAAGGTTTTTGTTGAAGTTAGTCCAGAATGGATAAAACCGCCTTTATGGTGGCGGATAGTCAATTTCACAAGTAGGTGAATTACTCGAAGTTGGGTGGTTCGTCTGGCGTCTAGTTCGGGCAGTGGTTCGACGCGGCAGATGGCTTTTAGCCATCTGCCTTTTTATCATACTCACCTTGAAACAAATGACCTCTTCACTGTCAATTGAGTCAGCACCTCTTATCCCTCTTACAGACGTCGCCTTTCTCCTTATTGCTGGCGCTGCAGGGGGTACCATCGGGCAGATATACGGAAGGAGATACTATAAGTAACCTGGCGAAGAATAATATCTCTAAAGTGGTAGGGAGAATAGAGAATTGCTAACGCCATACTACTTATCGGGTAAGGCTAAAATTTATACCATAAGCGATAGTTATTACAGATAGTTACATAAATACACTTTGATATGACTAAAATTTAGGTTGACAGAAAAACCTTAATTAAGTATAATTGTATCATAATTGATGAAATGCTAAAAATTAGAAATTACATAAATAAGATACAATGAGAAAAAGAAAATATACAGGTTTATCCAAAGATGAAATCTATTTAATATCCCGGGCTGAGTTTGAAAAAGAAGAACTCATTACGACTCAGTTTGCCCAAAAGCTATTTTCCAATAGTAACAAGGCATCAAAGGTTATTAGTTCTCTTGTGCGAAAGAGGCGCATTATCTGTTTGGAAAAAGGCAAGTATCTACCCATTCCCTTAAAGGCTCCCAATCAGCAGTGGTTTCCCAATGAATTCGTCGTTGCAGACTTATGGATGAAACAGATACCTTACTATATCGGTTACTTTACGATGTATAATTACTGGGGGCTCACTGAGCAGATTCCGCAGACAGTTTTTGTTTTGAATACCAAAAAATCCTGCAAAAAGATTATCGGTAATGTCCGCTATGAAGCAGTAAAGATAGACCAAAAAAAGTATTACGGTATAGAAAAAATAAAAATTGACCAGCAAGAGGTATGTATCAGCGATAGAGAACGCACCCTTGTTGATTTTATTTATAATCCAATTGGTTCCTTTGAGAATATTGAAACCGTGCTAAAAGACAACATTAAAAAAATCAATCTTGATAAGTTCATTAGGTATCTTGGGCAGTTTCCTGTTGTGTCGGTAAGAAAAAGAGCCGGTTATCTTCTTGAAAAACTCGGCTGTAAGACCTTGTTCTTATCAAAGCTTAAAAAGACCATAGGTAACGAGCAAACTTACGTTGTTTTGGATCCGACAAACAGATCCCGAAAAGGTAAGGTTAGCAAAGAGTGGAGGATTATTGTTAATCGATAGAGAGAGGCTCAGAGATATTATTCCTGTCATTGCCAGCCAAAGGAAATTTAGGCCAGCCATTGTGGAAAAGGATTATTATTTGACCGTTATCCTCAACAACATTGAGGCTCTGTTAACTGAAAAGATTATCTTTAAAGGAGGCACTCTGCTGAACAAAATTCATCTTAATTACCACCGCTTAAGTGAAGACTTAGATTTTACATATTATAGCAAGCAGGAGTTGACAAGTCGCACAAAGAGGTCAAAAGCGATATCACCAATTCGGGAAAAGATGTCGGATTTCCTCGAAAGGCTTAAATTAAAGAGCGACAACCCCAAAGGCGAGGGGTTTAATAACTCTACGCAGTATATTTTCTATGTGAAGTACCCTTCAATCATTACTGCTAAAGACGAAAACATAAAAATTGAGATTTCTTTAAGGCAACCACCATTGGATAAATTAGTCCGCACTACTATTAAACACTTTTACCGAGACCCATTTACTAACAAATACTTGATTCCTACGAATGAAATCTGGTCTCTTTCACTGGAGGAAGCAGTTGCTGAGAAACTAAAAGCCTCACTTACTAGAAGGGATGTGGCTATACGCGACTATTATGATTTATGGTATATTGCTGAATCAGGATTTGATTTCTATCAAGATAAATTTATTAAACTCTTTAAGAAGAAACTTGCCGCTGAAGGATATAGAGCTGACTACAGCCATAACTTTGGTTTAAATCATGATAAAATAGCCATACTACGAAGGCAGGTAGAGACCGACCTTATACCTGTTGTGCGAGCTGGAGAGAAGTTTGATTTAGACAGAGTTTTCACCAGATTTAATCAGATTCTTTCTGATAAGAAATTTAGACTTTAAAGTTGGCAGGCAGTGGAGGTCCGATGTGGAAGAAATAGGGGAATGGAAGATAGAACAGAAATATCGTAAAGCACCAAATTAAATGATATGACAATAGAATCTGATAAACCGCATTACTTAGGTCATAGAAGAAGATTAAGAGAGAAATTCAAAAGATTTGGTTTAGAAGCATTACATGACTATGAAATTGTTGAACTATTGTTGACATTTTCGCTCCCTCGCAAAGATACAAAATCGCATAAAAGAGTTAAAAAATAATAGAAATAA
>JAOZPD010000098.1:0-1244 GCA_029932935.1 Candidatus Omnitrophota bacterium
AGTGTTGCCACGGAGGAGATGCATTTGGGGATAGTGGGCAAGCATGACTTCGATGTGATTGTTAAATATCTACAGACTTTGGGCGAGACCAGAATTCTCTCTAATCCAAAGCTCGCTGTGGTTAATAACCAGGAGGCAAAGATACATGTAGGAGAGATAATACCATATGTGATTTCTACTACAGTAGGTGCTGGAGAGTCTACGGCCAGCGTGGCTGAGGAGGTGCAATTTGAAGAGATTGGTATCCTTCTTTCAGTTGTCCCCAACATAAATGATGAGGGGTATATAACTCTTAAGGTAAAAGCAGAGATTAGCAATCTGCTGGAGTATTATATTACACCTACTGGGAATAAAATTCCCATCAAGGATACCTCTACAGCAGAGACTACAATAATGGCAAAGGATGGCTCAACAATTATTATCGGTGGATTACGAAAAGAACAGAATGCCAAAACATCAAAGCATATACCTTTTTTGGGTAGCATTCCTATATTGGGAAAATTGTTTAGTCAGAAGACCGTAACTAAGGATCGTATAGAACTAATGATTATTCTTACTCCCAGGTTAATTACCGGTGATATGCTGGTAACCAACGTTGAGGGCGTTGAGGTCGGTCAGAGAGGTATCAAATCAGAAAGGAGTTATTCAAAATTGAAATCTGAGGTTTTTGTTCCATTGGATGAAGAGGTTAATAAGGAGCATGAGAAGAAAATGATGCCCAAGGGATTTAAGGCGCATAAATAGGCTAAAAATGAAGATTAATTTGATAAGGGTATGCAAAGGGTTATTTTTTATTATCTCTCTTTTGAATCTTGTATTCATATCTGGCCTGGGTTATGCAGAATATGTAGATGATCAAGGAGAGAAGCTTTTGAGCTTATTTAAAGAAGCCAAACGAGAACTTATTCAGACCAAGGAAAGATTGGTTAAGTTGCAATCTGTTAACCAGGAATTAGAGGAACAAAATAGGGATCTGAATGTAAAGCTTAAACAGATCCAGAAAGAGATTAGTAATTTGAGTAGTTCTCTTGCTTTGACACAACTTGAGTTGGCTGATTCGAAAGATAAATTGGCGCTGCTGGGTCAGGAGAGAGATAATCTCCAATCCCAGCTTAGATCAACCAAGGATAATTACGCTGCCTTAGAGAAAGAGAAGCAATCCCTGCTTGAGCAGCTAGAGCAGAAGAAGTCCCAGCTTAGATCAACCAAGGATAATTACGCTGCCTTAGAGAAAGAGAAGCAAT
>JAOZPD010000098.1:1344-1812 GCA_029932935.1 Candidatus Omnitrophota bacterium
CAAGGATAATTACGCTGCCTTAGAGAAAGAGAAGCAATCCCTGCTTGAGCAGCTACAAGAGCAGAAGGATCACCTTATGCAAGCAGAGAAAACATATAATCGACTTCTGGAGCAGTATCGGCTTCTAGAGGATAAACAGAAGGGTTTGCTTGAAGAATTGGCTCAAGCTAAAACTCAGGTCGCTGAGCTTACTGAACAATTTGACGATTGCAAGGTAAGAATACAAAGGGAGTTAGATTCCGTTAGATTGCAAAAAGAAAAACAGCTCGCTGAACTGAATAATAAAGTATCCGAACTCCAGAATGAATTAGATGAGAGTCAGATAAGATATACTAAGTTAGAGCAGGAGAGAAATAATCTCTTAATTCAACTTGAGCAATATAAAGACAGGTCGTTCGAACAGGTTAATATTACAGATGAGCAGGTCGCTGAGCTAAATAATAAAATATCGGCACTCCAGGATGAGCT
>JAOZPD010000098.1:1912-4908 GCA_029932935.1 Candidatus Omnitrophota bacterium
TTACGCAGTCTAAGATACAGATAGTCGGGCTTACCGAACAGCTTAATAAGATTAAGGCCCTCAAGTCAGAGGCAGATGAGCAGGTCGCTGAGCTAAATAATAAAATATCGGCACTCCAGGATGAGCTAAATGAGGCCAAAAATAAATATGTCTCTTTGGAGAAAGAAAAGAAGGATCTGCTCAGTCAACTAGAGCAGAATCAAACCCTTCTTAAGAATCTTGAGGCAGAGCTTACTCAAGCCAATCAGGAGAAGTCGGAATTATCTTGGGAAAGGCAGGTATTGAAAGATAAACAACAGAGTTTATCAGAGGAGCTTACGCAGTCTAAGATACAGATAGTCGGGCTTACCGAACAGCTTAATAAGATTAAAAGAGATCAAGAAAAACAACAGGCCAGCCTTAAGAAACAAAATCAAACTCTACTTAAGTCGCTTCAGGCCTGTAAGGAAAAATTGCTTCCCGTTGAAGAGATTCATTATAAATATAAGCAAGAGAAAGAAGGATTGTTGACCCAATTAAAACAATCCAAACAGGCTAATGAGCAGCTCAACCAGAAGTATCAATCTCTTAAGGCGGATTATGAGAAGTTATTTAAACAATTAACCGAGGTTAGCGATAAATACGCAGCTTTAGAAAAGGAAAAGGAGTCGCTTGTTACTATGCTCAAGCATGCAGAAAATTTAATGGCTAACCAAGCTTTAACATTACAGACACAAGGCGATATTAAGCAAGAGGGTTATCTGCAGCAGGGCTATGAAGGTAAAAAACAATATATACAAAAGATCTCAGAGGTTAATTGGAAATATAAACACTTAGAACAGAAATATAAAGAGTTGATGGAGCAGAATAGATTACTTAAAGGTAAATATCCGGACGAGAATGCTATTTTGCACTATAACCTGGGTGTTTTATACACTCAGAATCAGAATTATGATAAAGCTATTTTTGAGTTTAAAAAGGTTCTAGAGCTTAAGCCAGATGATGCAGAAGCCAATTATAATTTGGGGGTTATCTATGGAGAATATTTGAATGATCGTCGAGAGGCAATTAATTATTTCAAGAGATATCTCGCCTTGGCACCTAATGATGTCGATGCTGACCGGGCAAGGAAGTATATTTTAACGTGGGAGACATTTGACCAAGAGTAGCAAGCGTTATGAAAAAATTTATTTCAGCCAAAGAGATAGTTGCTAGATATCATCTCTCTTATCAGAAGGTTAATCGATATGCCGATGCAGGTTTGCTCAGAATAGTATTCAAAAAGGGTAATACGCGTCTGTTCAATCGTCAACAGGTATGTAAGCGTATTAAGCAGATTTCTTCTCTTTCGCGAGAAGGGTATTCCTTGAGGCTTATTCGTAAGAAATTAATCGGAATATAATATAGAATATAATTTTTATAGATATGAAGTCAACCTCATTATGTTTATTATCAATATCGTTCTTATTGATCTGTATGGTGGTTATATTGAATGCCGAACAGACAGATCTACAAACTATGCATACCAACGATAAGAAGGGAAGTGTTGATTATATCTCCTTAGATCTACGCAATATCGATGTAATTGATGCATTAAAATTCTTAGCGACTAAGGCCGGGTTGAATATTATACCTACTAAAAATGTCTCAGGTAGAATTACATTAATGGTTGAGAATGTACCAGTTAAAGATGTTTTTGATATTATGTTACGTAGCAATAACTTAGCTTACGAGAAGCACGGAGATATTTATAATGTGATGACAGAGAAGGAATATAAGGCACGGTATGGTAAAAACTTTTCTGATATGCGGCAGGTCCGTGTATTCCGTCTCAAGTATGCAATCCCCACGCAAGCTTATAATCTTCTGGATACGCTTAAGAGTGATATAGGCAAGGTCTTAGTAGATAACGATTCAGGTACAATATTAGTAATGGATACTGCAGAGAGAATCTCTGAGATGGAGGATGCGCTTAGTGCAATGGAGCAGAAAAGTATTATTCGTATATTTAATTTAAAATATGCTCGAGCGGAGGATATTGAGAAACAACTTAAGTTACAACTGGAAGATAAAAGGGTTGGTTCCATAAGGGCAGATGAACGCACTAATCAAGTGATAGTTCAGACTCTACCAGAGCGAATGGAAGACATTGAGAGATTAATTCAGGGATTAGACCAGAAAACTAAGCAGATTCTTTTAGATACGAAGATTATTCAGGTTAAGCTCTCCAATGAGCTATCCACCGGAGTGGAATGGGAGGGATTATTTGATATAGGTAGGAAATACGGTCTTACCTATCTTGGTTCCTATCCGTTTAGTGCTGTGCAGGCTGCCACTGATAGCTGGCGTTCCAGAAGAGAGGTGTATGAAGATACGGGTTACGTAGGCTCCTATCCCTTTAGTGGAACAGTCACAGATGCCGAGAATTACTCTGCCGGTAAACAGAGTGTTGCCACGGAGGAGATGCATTTGGGGATAGTGGGCAAGCATGACTTCGATGCGATTATTAAATATCTACAGACTTTGGGCGAGACCAAAATTCTCTCTAATCCAAAACTTGCCGTTATCAACAACCAGGAGGCAAAGATACATGTAGGAGAATTACAGAAATACGCTGTTACTACAACTACACAGGGAGAATCTACGCAGACAGTATCAGAGGATATCAAAGACCTGGAGGTAGGGACGAGATTATTTATAACACCAAGTATTAATGATGAAGGGTTTATAACCATTAAGATAAAGCCCGAGATTACCAGTGTTATTGATTATCTGGAGACATCGCAGGGCAATAAGATTCCTATTGTCAAGATCGTTACAGCAGAAACTATTACTATGGTAAAAGACGGAACAAGTGTGATTATCGGAGGATTAAGTCAGGAAGAGAAGACAACAAGTCTGCAGGGAACGCCCTTCTTAAGTAAGTTACCTTTAATGGGCGAACTCTTTAAATCAAAGGTAGACAGCACCACTCGTACAGAATTGTTAGTTTTAATTACCCCTCATATTATAAGCGG
>JAOZPD010000099.1 GCA_029932935.1 Candidatus Omnitrophota bacterium
TCTTCTACCTCTGGCAGGCTAGCAAAAAGAATGATAAATGGAATGACTGTTATACATTAGGGACAAAATTAAAACTCCTCTTCTAATTATCTGCCGATACGTTACCATCTTACAACCCACGGCTATCACAATCTTGTTAAACGAATGACTATCCGGCGCTTCCCTCCGGAATACAGCTTGAATTCCACCGGCTTATATCCGGCTATCCTTGCGCGATATCTCCCAAAAAAGCCTCGAAAGGATACCTCGCCATTATCTAATCTGCCCTGCCATCTTGTAGTCCACGTCTCCTTCAGCAACCTCCTTAAGGCATAATAGTTGGGTTTTTTCCTCCCCTCAATTGTAACTAATCCGCCGTCTTGAGCATTTCCTCCGCATCCATCAATAACGAACCACCGTGTAAGTTGATGAATATACGGCTTAGAAAAAACTAATGTGTAGTAGTTTGCTGTCCAGGCAGCTATCTCCTCATCGCTCAGGTGTGGCTGCGGCCCCTTTCGTTTCTTCATGCGGGAGGGGGGATTATACTCGGTGATGTGGATAGGCTTGCCCAAGCTGGCCAGATGGTCCAGGCAGTCGCTGATAACCTTCATTGTGAATGCGCCCGGGCCTGCCTGCGGATGCCCCACGCTGATAGGCATCTGAGCCCCACCATAGAAATGGCCCTGGAAACCCAGAACATCAACCGGCGCGCCAAGCTCAAGCACCTGTTTGTAATATCTATAGATGTCCTGGTAATGGGGATTCTTCAATGTACACAAATGCGTCTCTAGCATCACCAGCTTTGCATCCGGTAGGTATTTATCTGCTATCTTGAATATTCTCGCCGCATTCCTGGGGTCACCTAACGTAGGAAAGTTAGGATTATGCTTATCCGCCCACTTAAGATTCATAAGCATCTCATTTATAATATCGTATTCATGTATTATCCTCCCGTATCTACCGGCCACGTCACTTATTCTCTTCTCGATTAGAGGCCACCATTCCTCTGTTGAGCGAATCTGCCTATACCATTTGGGAACAGCATAATACATGTTGTAGATGAGGCAATGATACCGCATATCCTTGCCGTGGGAGACCGCCCATTCAACATCCCTATCAGTAGCCACCCAGTTAAGAGGCCCTCTCTGCTCCGGCTCCTCAACAGACCAGAAATTACCCACCCGCACCAGAGGGAATAATTCGCCAATCACCTCCAAGGCCACCTTGCGTGCCGGATGATTCCGGGGTAATCGCATTACAGGGCAAAGATTGGCGCCAAACTGGAATTCATGATGCATAAGACTAATCTCGGCATAACTATCCACAGGCATACCTCTCTCATCTAAAAACCTGACAGTAAAATTCCCCTTGCGTATCTTCTCTATCCTCTCTCGTGCCTCTCTCATAACAGGCTCACTGAGCTCATCAACACCATCAAAGGCAACACTACCCAAGGGGCAATAGGATAATACAAAAAACAGAATAATTGCCCCACATACAAGAATCCGCATAAAAATCATCCTGTATTCAATTAACCTTAAAAGCATTAAAGCCCCTCCCTGGCTGATGATATCTCTATTCATAGTTATACAGGCTATATTCTAAATCCTATCTTTATCTACGTCAAGACAAAGGGAATTCCTGCCCCTTGCAGGCACGAGAATTATCTGATAGAATCAAGGTAAGATAATTAAATGGCTATTTCACTGATAGTCTAATTAAACAGAATCATATCTCTCAGGCCAGAGGTGATTTTTCAGATATCCATTAAGGGTAAATTATACGGGATTATCGTGAATAAGCACACCTCAATAACTGGCATAAGATACCGGCAGAGATGCTATCATCTCAAACAATCTCAATATTCAAGGCAATAATGAAGGAGGAGGATATGTTCAGAAATAGTTTTATATGGATAGTTGTTATCTTTATTCTATCCCTTACATGCTTAGAGAGCCTGTACGCATCATCTCCCATCACTACTATTGTTTCTCATCGGGGTGGCAGGGTAGATTGGTCTCATACCAATAATATTATAGCCCATAGCAGATATGGACGGGACGGATTTTATGATTTATGGATAATGTATCCTGATGGCTCAGGAGCGAAATGCCTGACCTGCAACAACCCTGTCATCTCCCCGTTGCATAATGGACAGCCGGCGTGGCATCCTAATGGTAGATATATAGTGTTCCAATCTCAAGACCCACGATTCCCCCACTCAAAAAAGATTGACTATGCATATACCCAGCCAGGGCACGGGCTACACAATAATCTCTGGCTCACCGATAAAGACGGCAGAAACTTTTATCAGTTGACAAAAACCAAGCGAGGCGAGGCCGTGCTGCATCCCTGCTTCTCCCCTGACGGGACGAAACTCCTCTGGTCACAGAAAGTAGGCAAGGATAAGTTAGATTGGGCAATCATGGTGGCTGACTTTGTAGAACATCCAGAGCCGCATTTAGAGAATAGAAAATCATTCCAGCCCGCAGGCAGGGTCTGGTATGAAGCACATGAATTCTCCCAAGACGGTTCAAAAATATTATGCACCATCGCCTCTGGGGACAGGCCATATTATAACTATGACATCTGGGAGATGGATATATCCACACAGAGACTAAAACAACTAACACATACATCGGATATATGGGATGAGCATGCTCACTATTCTCCTGATGGAAGAAAAATCTCATGGGTAAGTAGTAAGGGATATCCTTACAATCCTGAGAAATGGGGCTCAAGCCTCAAAACAGAGTTATGGGTTATGCGTTCTGATGGCTCAAATAAAACAAAGATTACACACTTTAATGAACCCGGCTATCCCGAATACAACACAGAGAGGATAATTATGTCCGATAATAGCTGGGCCCCCGATGGCAAAAGAATAATAGCCACTATAGTAAGTCCGAATAAGGGGCGCAAGTCTACCAGGATAGTAATGATAGATATAGAGAAGGCGTTATCTGCGTCAAATATTTATCGGTAGGATTAATTAGATATGGGACGTTTTCAAACTTAACAGAACTTCTTATATAACCTCAGGGTATTCCTGGCAATAATCTGCTTTGTATATTGCTGTTCAATAATCTGGCGTCCGGTATCCCCCAATCTTTCTCTTAATTCCCTATCGGCCAGGAGCTGTATAATACGCGAGGCCAGAGACTCAAAGTCCTTAACCGGCACAACAAACCCGTTAATCCCGTCTTTGATAATCTCAGGCATGCCGCCGGCTTCGGTTACAATCATCGGTCTGCCAGAAGCCAATGCCTCCAGCATGGTCAATCCAAATGGCTCCGAGACGGTGGATGGATACATACAGACCAAAGATGCGGCATAGAGCTTAGGCATATCATCAAGCTTGAATACATCTATCAACACATTATCTCTCAGGCCCAATGATTTAACCAGGCTAACCATATACGCAATATCCCTCTGTTGAGTCTGAGTCCAATCTATAATATTCTTCGTTCCAGCAAGCACCAGTACAACATCCGGAAATCTCTGCTTTACTAAGCGTAACGCCTTTATGCTTACATCGCAGCCCTTAGCTAATCCCATCCTCGCAGGATGAAATATTACATTCTTCCTGCGCAGAATAGGGTATTTTTTAAAAACTGCTCTTGCATTAACGCGGGGGGAATATACATCCTGGTCAATACCATGATGTATAACTGTTATATTCTTATGATGATAACCGGTACCTATAATCTCTCTCTTGATAAAATGACTGACTGCAATAATATGACTCCATTTGATTTTATTTGTCAATTCCAGAAATAAATCATCATCCCAGACATTATGGGCGGTTAATATGAGCGGTATACTCTTCTTGACGGCTATATCCTGTATTGCAAAGGCGTGTTTCTCGCTGAAGTAATGCATATTATGCACGTGAATACAGTCGGGTTTCGTATTCTCAATAAACTTTGTAAAAACAGATTTTACCTCCTCCTCCAAGAGTCCATCTAAGCCCCTCTTGCTAAGCCAGTTTAAGTCCATAACTGGCTGGCGGAATATCCCCACACCCTTATAGACATCCTCTGTCTTCTCTTCTCCAAATGAACCGGTGAGCAGATTGACCTTATGCCCCATCTTAACCAAGGTCGGTAGCAGAATAGTCAAATGCGTCTCCACACCCCCGATTATGGGAGGAAAACCCCAATGTAGATGAGATATACTCAATCTCTTCTTCATCACAGCACTCACCCCCTCGGTCTATAGATAATATGCCTTCAACTCCTCCGCAGGCTTTCTTCGCTTAAAGCTGTATGTCCTGTTACTTAAAAGCTCGCGTAAAACACCGAATACCTTCACCTTTAGCTTCTTTCTTCTGGAAGAGATAACCTTGATCTGAACAAAGCTGTTCTTAACCTCCAGTTTAAGCAGGCATCCTCTCCAATTCATAGTAAAAAGAACCTTGCGCCATATCCTGGGTAGATTAGGATTAATCGATAATATCTCCTGTTGTATCCTGACGCCCGCGAAGCCATTTACCAGAATCTGCCAGGTCCCACCCAGGCAAGCAGCATGCACACCCTCATTTGTATTGCTATGAATATTGCTTATATCGGTATGCACAGCAGTATTGAAAAAACGATAAGCCCTACTCTTATCTCCTACCTCAATAGCCATAAGGGCATATATGGGCAGGCTCAAGGAGGATTTATGTATAGTCCTATCAACGTAATATTCGTAGTTTTGCTTTTTGGTCTTGAAGCTAAATACATCGGAGAGTAGATACAAAAGCATAACTACATCTGCCTGTTTAACAAGCTGAGTCTTATGATAATCCCTCGGTGTAAGCTTATCGGTGACTATAGGTAAAGAATTCTCATCCCAGCTGCTTATCTTGATCTTCTTCTTTCTAAAGTATCCGTCAAACTGCTCGATTATCTGCTTCTTATTCATAT
>JAOZPD010000100.1 GCA_029932935.1 Candidatus Omnitrophota bacterium
CCTGATTTTGTTTCTGGTTAAAGAGAAGCAATTTTATTTTATCGTGGACCTCGGCTAAAGGCTTATCGTAAAATTCCTTATACTTATGCATAGAATAATAATCTCTTATCTCATCTTCCCCCACTCTTATATCCGTAGAAAGGCCTTTCATTTTCCTGGAAAGCATAAGCTTAAGCAGAGACTGCTCCCAGAAAAGTTGAACATCTCTTAAAAATTCAGGGTCTTTATCCAGCCCTTCTCTTTCAGCTTCTTTAAGAATGAGCTTTCGGGAGATAAAGGTATCCAGAAATTCCTTTCTGGCTGAGGGGTTTTCTTGAGCAAAAGAAGATGCGCTAAAGGCTTCTTCAAAGTCTTGAGTGGTTACCTTTATTCTGTCTATCTTTATTGCCGCCTTCTCTTTATCCCTTTGCCCGCAGCCCCAAAAGGTAAAGATTACCAACACCAAAATTAAAATCTTTCTCATCTGTCGCCTCCTTTTTAGAACTTACTCAAACTTCTCACTTATTATACTATTCTTTACCTTCAAACTCAAAATAAAATCCCGTTAGAAAAAAGTTTCTCCTGCACTAAACCAGAGGGGGACTTTTCTAACGGGATAAAAAAGGAAGGTGACTCACCTTCCTTATGTTTTGATAGGTAGAGGACAATAAAATCTAATATCAAATACTTTCGCCTTTTTTCTCTTGCTCCTCTTGGCCAGGATATAATAGATACGGGGATAAATCTCCTTTGAGGTCTATTCTATTCTCAATAAACTCATAAGCGCCTATATCCAGGGCTATTTGCTCAAAGGCGGATGCGTCTACGGGGGTTAAGGGGTGGTAGGCATAAAGTAAAGGTGTGGCTGGCTCAAAAGAGGCAAAGCGAGAGCCCTCAAGAGATTCAAAATAGTCTCCCCGAACTCCTGCCGCCTCCTGCTGGTAGCGGGGGTTGTTGTAAAACTTGTGGCGGTACTGGGCAATAAAAGGCTTATGCCTGCTTACTACCAGCTGTGCGAGCCACTGGTAATCAGCATTACTCTTAGGAGGCCAGATTTGTTTGGTATTAAAATAAACAAAGCCCGGAGGGTTCAGGGGCTGAGGGAAGCTGGTAGGTATAAGTATAGGAGTATCTAAAGGAGTAATTGTCCCTATTAAGTTACCATAAATTTCTCTTGTGGGATAAGTAATAGAGAAGTTAGCTATATCTAAATACAGGTCTCCTCTAATAGAGACATTTAAGGGCACCCCTGGGAGAGGAGATATTTTTCCGTTGGGAGCATTTAGAAAAGAATTATCTGCGGCTATAATATGCGGCCCCACGCCTTGAGCATAAATTGAGCCATTATCAGCAGTTAATCTTACTCCTGAATTGCGGGATGTAACTGTATCTGTACTCACAGTTATGTCTCCTTCGGGCACCCTTATATCAATGAAGCCATCGCTTGTGATACTGCCTAATATGATGGAGCCGTGAATAAGTAAACCTATCCTGCCTCCGGCAGAGATATTATTAAAGAAGACACCGTCTTTTTCTTCCAAGAATATATCTCCTCCAGCAGAGGCATTAATAATATCAGCGTAGATATCAATATCGCCGTTAAAAATATCTATCTCACCTATATTCTCCAAAGCCGCAAGGTCAACTAAATTACCCCGGATATAGTTTAAATCATCCGGGTCAGCAAATAAATCGTCCCGGATGCTTCCAGTAGCGGCATTGAGGTAGACATCGTTTACACCTTGCGCCTGGATATCTCCCACGAATAAATCAGAATGGGTGGTAATATAGATATCCCCTCCTTGATTGAGCACCTTCTGAGCATATAAGTCGCCGAAGTTATCTATATTAATGCTGCCGGAGGCAGAATTTTTAGCAACCAGACTGATAGCTTCTATCTCTATGGCATTGCCTGAACCAATACCGTTTGCTGCTGATAAAGTCAGGTCAGTGGCTATAATATCATAAACAGGCTCAGGAGATTCGACAGCATCAATAATTGCTCCACTGGCAGCAAGGTCAACTGTTGAGCCGGAAATAAAGCCTAAACGCATATCGCCATCAATGCCAATATAAATATCACCAGCGGCATTTAAAGACAATATACCACTATTTTGAATATCTATTTCCGCGGGATTAAGTCCGCCGATATTACCTTTGGGAGACGATAAAGTAAGATCATGGGCTATAACATCATAATCCGCGGGAACTTCTTCTAAATCGTTATCAATAATATCGCCCTCAGAAGAAGTTACTGAAACATTGCCATTACTAATATTCCCGCTCGCGTTTAGAAGAGCGAGACGAACATCATCGCGCGCAGATACCTCTATTCTCCCAGCACAATTTGAGTTGCTGCCGGAAACAAAAGAAGTGCCTTTTGCCTGGGTAAAAGCACCTAAATTATCGTCATCGTTATGCGCTGCTTCGGCAGTTATTGCTCCACCGCGGGTAATTACATTGCCAGAATTCTGTAAAATATTATCTCCGGCATAAAGATAAATATCACCGCCGCTTGATTCCACGTTCGCGGCTATAGTCAAATTATCTATATCCGCGGCAGAATCGGATTCCCGGGCATCTAAATAAAGGTCATTCTGAGCGAAAAGCAATCCACCTATCAAAATACTGCCTGTTTTTCGGGTAGATACCCTTAACCAGCTACCCGCCGTAATCGCGGCATAATTGACGAACTCACCATCAGCGCTCAAATCAATATTATCCCCGGCAATAAGTAAACCAAACACACTCATATCTCCTAAGGTATCAAACTGAATCGCGCCGTTGTTGGCATTAACCACCCCCTGAACTTCAATATCTCCGCCGGTATGAAGCCTGAAAGTACCGTAAACATCAGAATCACTGAGACGCACGGCTTTTTCGGAAAAGAGATTAGCGCCGCCTGTGGCGCTGTTTAAGATTAGCTGACCATTAGCATTGGGCATTTCAATATCGAGGGCTTTGTTATTATCGCTACCCATACCAATATCCATTAATGCCCTGATGTTGATGTTATCAGCATAGATATCTGTATTCAAGTCCTCTAAACAATCATATATTCCTCCCTGTTGCGAGATAAGTTCTACATTGCCGTCAGTGTTAATTAAATCAATATAAAAATCGCCTGCAGTTTCAGTAAGATAGATATCTCCCGAGGCACGGGCAGTTACATAAGGGGTATTACCCTGCAAGGCTATTCTGATAGGAGAGTTACTACTTCCAATTGCGCCATCTGAAGCCTCTAAAATCAAACTATCAGAACCTACGATGTTATTATTTATATCTGCCCTGGGATTATAAATACCTCCACCAACCTTAATCCTTATTCTATCTCCACTGTGTATGGCATAGAGATTAACATCCTGTTCTCCACCTAAGAAGATATGACCAGTAGCGGTAAGGGTGGTATTGCCTGATGCGTGAATATCTACATCCTCGCGCTGATGAATTATCAATAGTTTCTCTTCTTCTTTCCATTCTAAGTCATCCCTTTCAGCCGCAGCAAGAGCCACCTTAATATCTTCTTTTTCTTGCTCGCTATACATATCAGGATTGCTGTAATAATAAAAAATATCTTCTTTGTCAGAACCTATCTTGCCGCCGGCAGTAACAGTTACATTGCGGCCAATTATATTTGGTTCTTCGATAGAAAGGGTGGTATCATGAGTTTCTACAAAACTGGGCAGGCTATCTTCGAGTTCTTTCTCTGTCCAGAAGTAACCACTGCTTAAATCGTCTTTTTCTTTATCTGAAAGGACATAGGAAAAATCAGTGTCGTAATCGGACCGCCCCCATTCTCTGTATCTCTGGGTCATTTTGTTTTCTTCATTTTGAATGTCTTCCTCACTCCATCCGGCGTCTTTGAGACTGTTACGTTCCTCTTCTGTATAGGAGAAGGTAACATCAGGATCGTATGGGTCATAAGTATAATCTCCATTTTCATCTCTTCTAAGATTTCGTTTGTTACGCCAATAGTTCTGATAGGCTTCATCCTGAGAACGACGGTAGGCTTCCCATTGTGCTTCCTTTTTTTCTTCTGCAGCACTGCCTGTAAGCATCATATCATCCCATAAAGCAAGCAATTCCTCTCGTGTGCGGGTGTCTTTCTTCTCATTAGTATTGGCATCTATAACATCTCCAGGGACATTTAAAGTTACATCTCCTTCTGCTTCAATCTGGTCAATATAGAGGTCTCCGGAGACTTCCACTACATTGACATCGCCATTGTGGGCTACAATTCTCACTTTTCCGCCGGATTCAGAATCTGTGTCAATGCGAATAATGTTATCAGATGTGCCAATTGCGCCTGCTCTGGCTTCCAGAGAGATATTTTTTCCCTTAATTAAAGAAACGTTGTCCGATAACAATAAATTCTGGTCAGCGAGCAGCCCTACAGAACCACTATCTGTAGAAAGAGTTGTAACCATTAAGTCTCCACTGGCAGATTCAAGATATATGTCACCTCCTGCAATAGCGTTGAGGATATTTCCTCTGGAGTGTGTTATGCGCAAATAGTTGCTCTGGCTTCCAATCGTTCCAGCAGCGGTAAGGTTTATCCGGGCACTTTGTATACTACCTACAGAAGTAGCATTAATCAGGTTGCCACTGGTAGAAGTTAAAGTTGTAATCCCCCCTTCATTGTGAATAACACCATTGATAAGAATATTCCCAAGGCTGTTGACAGTCGCTTCTCCCTGGTCATATCCAATAAAAGAGATATCTATAGAGCAGTCTGCTTTTACAGAATGGTAGTTGTAAGTATTCTCCCCTTTATCCCAAACTTGCGTACGTCTCCACCAGGTCTTCTTTACCGGATAGGGGGGATAAGGTGGCCACCAGCTTCCCGGATGCCAATACCAGTGGGTCCCTTCAGAATCGTCCTGTCTGACAAGTT
>JAOZPD010000101.1 GCA_029932935.1 Candidatus Omnitrophota bacterium
TATATCTTAGTTGCTAAAGGTATAACAAGCTTCCGTAGGAAGTATATACGTATTGTATTGATCGGATTGTTATGCATGATAAGTTCTTTGGTACTCTGGAAGTATTACCACACTAATAGAAAACAGGATTGGAGAGCGGCTAATGCTTATATATTAAACAATATAAAGGAGGAGGCGATGTTAGTATGGAATATCTGGTCGCCTATTACAGATTATAGTTACTTATTACTAGCTATTGCTAATAAGCCATTCCCAGATGATGTTAGGAATTTCCCCTGGAATAAGATTATCCCTCCTTCTAAAATAGATACGGATAAATATATCAGTATATGGCTTATCTCTACCTGTCCTCCCCACAGAGAAGTTATTTTTGCAGATGACTTTAAAACAACCCATTTTAAAGATGATAAATTTAGATTGGTAAAATGGACAAGATTCCAGGGAATAGGTGTTATTTTTCATTATACTAGGCAATCTCAGGTATTTATTGAATATGAATAACTATGATAATCTATGTAGTGTCGGAATTATGCTTCACAACGAAGAAGCCAATATAATGTTGCATCTTCATTCACTAGTTAATCAGAGGCTTGATAGTTGTATAATAGATGAAATAATTGTGATATCTAGTGGTTGTACAGATAGAACGGAGGATATCGTAAGAAGATTCTCTCAGAGAGACCCAAGGATAAAATTAATTATTCAAAAACAACGACTGGGAAAAGCTACTGCCATAAATCCATTTTTACGCATAGCTAAAAATAAAATATGTTTTTTGGTCAACGGTGATACTATTTTAGATAGAGACGCAATTGAGTATCTTTTTAGACCATTCCTCAATCATACCCATAATGTGGGGATGACGGGAGCGCAATTGATACCGTTGAATGGTTCAAATACTTTTATAGCGCATGTATGTAAGTTTATGTGGAAATTACATCATAAGATATCCCTGATCTGTCCTAAGATGGGAGAAGTGGTTGCTTTCAGGAGAGATATCGTTGGGAGGATACCAGCTTCTGCATCAGTAGATGAGGTATGTATAGAATCAGCGGTAATAAAAAGAGGATATAAGTTAGTTTATATTCCGGACTCAAAAGTATATATTAGAATTCCCGACACAGTAGGTGATTTTATAAAACAAAGACGGAGAATCGCAACGGGCCATATTTGGGCAGCTAGGAATTTAAGATACACTCCTTCCACAAGAAACAAATGGTTAACTTTAAGACTAACATTATATGATATAAGGGAATGCCCCAAGGATATATTATTTATTTTAGGAGCTGTGATTCTTGAATGCCTATCTAGATTTATGGGGCTCTATGATTATTATATTAGAAAGAAAAATTATTATATTTGGGAAATAGCTAAGAGTACAAAGACAAGTTTAAAAATAACAGATAGATTAAAAATTAAATCGATTACTGAATATTTCGCAGATGGCCGTTGTTTTAGAGAAGATCAAAGGAGATATTAAACAATCCATCCATGGGGCCTTAGATAGATTAAGATACTTACCTTCTAAGCCACGGATTTTTATAAAACCTAATATAGTCAATCTCTATAAACCAAATTCTCCTTATATAACTAATCCTCGAGTGATAGCTGCTATAATAGATTATCTAAAGGATATAAATATAAATGATATCGTTATTGGTGAATGTCCGGTTGCGCAGAATGCAAAAGATGTTTTTGAGATGTCAGGATATACTAAACTGTGTCGGATCAAGGGAGTTAGACTCGTAAATTTGAATGATGTAGAACGGGTAGAGGTGGAATTTAGAAAGGGCATGCTTTCCTTGCCCAAAATAGTATTTGAGAGAGAGTATATTAATGTGTCAAAATTAAAGACACATGTACAGACCACGGTCTCTTTAGGGATCAAGAATCAAAAAGGATTACTTTCTTTTATAGATAGAAAGCAATTCCATAAGGATTTGCATTTTAACGTAGCTCATCTAGCAAATATTGTTCGTCCAGATTTATCCGTAATAGATGCTACGAGTGGAGTGGAAGGGAATGGTCCCGGAGCAATGGGAAGGGCTGTTAAGAATATAGATCTTCTAATCTGTGGAACAAACTTTTTAGAAACTGATGTTGTGGCTACTCAGCTTATGGGTATAAGCCCTCAAAATGTACTGCATTTGATTATAGCCAGAGATTTGGGGCTCGGTTCTTTTAATGTAAACATAATAGGTGAAGATTTAAAGAAGTTTAAGATGAACTTTTTGTTGCCTTCTAAGTGCCACCGTATTCTTAATGTCTATTATTGGTGGACAGATGAGATATGTTCTGAATGTTCTTCACTGATGGCAGAAATAAAGAGGTCGGCTTTAAGGAATCCAGTTTTATTATTTAAACTTTTTTACTATGGGTTATTTAAAAGATTAGATTTTGTATCTGGAGGCATGAGAGATTTACCATATAGATATGGTAAGGTAATCTGTCTGGGAAATTGTTCGAAAAAATTTGCAGAGGAATATAATCTTCCAATAATTCCTGGTTGTCCACCTAAATTAAACGAAATATTGCGAAGAATATAATTCTATTTAATAAAGAGGGTTGTAAAAATCAGAGTAATATTATGTTTAGTGCCTATAAATTATTTGCTAGAATCCCAGCCTATTTCTTGTTCAGAGTTATAAATTTACCTCGATTACTTCCAATAAATATGGTTTTTGTTACCACATATAAATGTAATTCTCGATGCAAGACTTGTAATATCTGGAGGAGGATGTATATCGATAATCGTAAGATAGAAAATAGAGAACTCATGTTAGAGGAGTATAGAAAAATTTTTAGAAGTATAGGTAATCCTTATTGGATTACGGTGGAGGGTGGAGAACCATTCCTGAGAGAAGATATAGATAAGATTATTATTTTACTTTATGAAATAGCGCATCCACAGATTATCAGTATTCCATCTAACGGCTCGTTACCTTTTGTGATTACCTCAAAGGTGGATAATATATTAAATAAATGTAAAAATTTAAAGTTAATATTAAATCTATCGCTAGATCACATTGGACAAGATAACGATAACTTAAGAGGGTTAAATGGTAATTTTGAATTATTTCGAGAAACAATACGCAATCTTAAAAAGCTACAAAATAAAAATTTCACCTTAGGCATCCATACTGTAATTTCAAAATATAATTGTAAAATGATTACACAGATTTACGATTACGTGAAAAATACATTTAATCCTGATTCGTATATAGTAGAGAATGCGCAGATAAGAACAGAATTGATGAATGAAAAACTCTGTATTATGCCAGAGAGAGAGGATTTACTGGAAAGTATTAACTTCTTTATTGCTAAATTAAAGAAGGATAGGTATAAGAAAATGGGCAAGATGATAAGGGCATTTCGGTTAAATTATTATTCTTCTGTGAGGCAATTTATCCAGACAGGCAGGATGCCCTACAAATGTTATGCTGGATTTTCCTCTTGCCAGATTAACCCGTTTGGTGATGTCTATGTTTGTGCCACAAAGAATTATTTTATGGGTAATTTAAAAGAATACGGATACAGTTTTAGAAAATTATGGAGTGGTTCAGAAGCAAAAAATGCCAGAAGGCTGATGAAGATGTCTAATTGTAGTTGTACCTTAGCAAATGTATCCTATACAAATATGCTTATGTCCCCAAAGTTTATACTCAGAGTTTATAAAAATATTTTATTAAGCTGATTCCCTAATTATTATTGTAAGATGAGTAATGTCAATTATGGATAATTATACAGATAGCAAATATTATATTAATGATAAACTAGCAAAATATAAGAATGAGGAATATATAAGATTACTGTCCCGTTTAGAATATCGATTCAGCGATAAGGTATTAAAAACAGACCTATATGAAGAGGCACACGGGAAAGACGAAATATTATTATGGATTTTTGACAGATGTAGATATTTTCTGGGAATAGATATTTCCTATGATATAACAAATAAAGCCAGATCAGCATTGAAGTATAATAGGAAATACTGTTTTGCTAATTCGGTACAATACATAGCGTCGGATGTAAGAAGTATACCATTCAGGGATAGTATTTTCGATATAGTTATTTCACCATCTACGCTGGATCACTTTTCGGAGATAGAAATGGCAATAAGCGAGATTTATCGAGTATTAAAACCCGGCGGAAATCTTATTATTGCGATAAATAATAAATTTAACCCCCTTTTTATATTAGGATCATGGTTATCGCATATTTTAGGTTTAATATCTTTTAAAAATTTTTATTATTCACCCAAAAAGATTGAAAGAATATTGAAAACACAAAATTTCTTTATAAAGAATAAGATACCTATTGTTCACATTCCGTTTCTATTCCCTACTATTTCAAATTTAATCCACCATATAAATATAGAGTGTTTGAATAAGCTGGACGCATTCTGTATAGATTTGATCAGGAGATATTCATCCTATAATACTGTCATCCATTATTTTAGTGCTTGGTTTATTGCAATAATTGCCGAGAAGTATTAATAGTTTTTTAAAATTAAAACTATAAATAATGAGGATATTATTTATCCTGCCCTGTATTTATACCACCACGCCTTTCAAAATTCCCTCTAATGTCTATTATCCAGGCATAGCCTCATTGTCTGCTTATCTAAAACAATATGGCTATATTACGTCACTGTTGCAATATATTCGTCCACCAACCAAGGAACAATTGATTTCGCAGATTTGCGAAGCTTCCCCAGATATAATAGCATTTTCTACAACTACCTTTATGTTCCATTACGTAAAGAAATGGTCAAGATGGATAAAAGAAAGTTTTGACATACCAATAATATGCGGAGGTATTCATCCCACATTAGACCCGGAAGGCACTATCAGTCATGAGGATATAGATATGG
>JAOZPD010000023.1 GCA_029932935.1 Candidatus Omnitrophota bacterium
GGGTGAATCTAAGATCACGCGGTAAGGTAGATGTAAATCATATTGCTCAGTTCTTTGGCGGGGGAGGACATAAGACAGCCAGTGGATATACTGTCAGCGGTAGCATCGAGGAGGTAAAAAAAAGAACAATTAAAAAGATAAAAGAAAGATTACGATATTTATCATGAAAGATTTATTATGAAAGAAGGAATCATTATTGTTAACAAACCAGAAGGAATGACTTCTCATGATGTAGTTGATTTTGTGCGCCGCAGATTAAAGGTTAGAAGGGTCGGTCATGCTGGTACGCTTGATCCAATAGCTACTGGTGTATTGTTAATTCTGGTTGGCAAAAGTACAAAATTATTTAACCATTTTCTTAATTTTGACAAAGAGTATATAGCTACTATGACTCTGGGTAAGCGTACTACCAGCGGAGATAGAGAAGGTAGAGTAATAGAAACGAAGAGTTATAATCACATTATCGAGGATAAGGTTAAGGATGTTTTTAATTCTTATATCGGTAATATCTTTCAGGTTCCCCCTATGATTTCCGCACTTAAGCATAGGGGTAAGAGATTGTATTCTTTAGCCCATCGCGGTATTGAAGTTGAGCGAGCAGCTAGACCAATTATAATTAAGGAATTCAGATTATTGGAGTTTAAACCCCCTAATATAAAATTTTATCTTAAGTGTTCAAAGGGCACATACGTGAGGCAGCTCGCCGAAGATGTTGCCAGAGATTTAAATTGCGTTGGATATATCTCAGAGATCCAGAGATTGAGCGTTGGACCATTTGATATCTCCCAGGCATTATCTCTTTCGCAGATAAATGAAAGTAACCTTCAGTCTTACTCATTGTAGATGACTCCATCATTATATTTAGCATAGAGGTTATCTGAACTCTTAAGATTCCAATCAATAAGGTGTTATGCATGAAGGTTATACACGGTCTTAGATATTTTAAACCCCTTAAGAAAAAACCAGTAGTCGCATTAGGTATTTTCGATGGTCTTCACCGCGGCCATCAACGGATAATAAATAATTTGTTAAGAGAGGCAAAGAGATTCAAAACCAAAAGTCTTATAATTACCTTTTTCCCTCATCCGCAAGGAGAAGAATCACTCTATTCTTTATCTCATCGTTTAGAATTATTAAAGAAAATGGGCGTGGATTTATGTCTGATTATTCGCTTCAATCAGACGCTTCAGAAGGTTCCCGCTGCAGAGTTCATTAGGGATGTTCTTGTGAGTAAGATAAGGCCAATAACGATATTCGTAGGAAGGAATTTTACCTTTGGCAGGAATGCGGAAGGCAACTGGCGTACACTCAGAGATTATTCTAAAAAGTCCTACTTTAAACTAAGGGTTGTTGATGTATTGACCTATAGAGGTATACCGGTGAGTAGTAGTTATATTCGTAGTCTAATTAGAAAGGGTGATTTTTCTCGTGCAAGTAGACTATTGGGTCGTCCAGTCAGTATTGTGGGGAAGGTAATAAAGGGAAATCAATTTGCTAGAGCCCTAGGTTATCCTACAGCCAATATTGAACCCGAACAGGATATTATTCCACCATTTGGTGTTTATAAAATTAAGGCAAGGGTTGCAGGAGGATGTTTCCCTGGGATTTGCTATATAGGAGATAGGCCCACTATTAAAAACAAAAAAATAGCCAAGGCCAAGCCTAATATTGAGATACATATATTTGATTTTAAGGACAATATTTATTCACACAGAATTCAGATAGAGTTTACCAGAAAGCTTCGCGACCAGAAGAAGTTCAACTCCCTTACGGCACTGTTTGATCAAATAAAAAATGATATTCATCTCTGTGGTCAATAAGAGCAACCCCCCAAATTACCACAATAAATTCCACTTATAAATTTCCTACACCACAACAGATTGTGTTTTAGAAAAATAATAAATTTTCTTCTTGACAAGGGAGGAAATTTATTTATACTTTGTCTATAAAGTGGTTTAAAGTGGAGTAAAGTGGAGAATGTTCTACGGAGAATATCTACATACTATTGATCGTAAAGGTCGGCTTATCTTGCCTGCTAAATTCCGTGAGTCAGCAAAGAGTAATTTTATTGATAAGTTCTTTATTACTCGTGGGTTAGATGGTTGTCTGTTCATGTTCTCAGAAGAGGAGTGGCATAATCAGGAACAGAAATTTAAGAGTCTACCCATAACCAAACAACAAGCCCGCACATTTAATAGGCTTTATTTCTCGGGAGCAGTAGAGATAGTAGCTGATAAACAGGGAAGAATTTTGATTCCTCAGTTCTTAAAAGAATACGCTGCGATAAAGAGGGATGTAATGATCATCGGTGTATCCAACAGAATTGAGATTTGGTCCAGAGAGAGATGGGAAGAATTTTATGGGAATAATCAGCCTGTTTTCGAGGATATCGCTGAGCAACTGATGGATGTTTAATGTTATGCTTAAGGCGGAGATACATAAACCAGTTATGTGTAATGAGGTTTTGGAATATTTGAAATTATCTCCAGGGATGATAGTGGTGGATGGCACTATCGGATGCGGTGGGCATAGTGTTAGGATATTAGAGCATATCCTTCCCGGGGGTAGACTTATTGGCATAGACCGAGACCATGAATCCTTAGATATAACGAGGAGGAGGCTGAGTAAGTTTGCTCAGGCGGTCAGTTTGATCCATGGGAACTTCCGAGATCTAGATAAAATTTTGGTAATGGTCGGAGTTAATAAGGTGGACGTGGTATTCTTTGACCTTGGTTTGTCTTCGATGCAATTATCTGATCCAGAAAGAGGTTTTAGTTTTCAGACGGAAGGACCTTTAGATATGCGTATGGATAGGACTAGTTTTATTCAGGCATATGATTTAATAAATAATCTTAATGAGGAGGAAATATCCTCTATCCTATGGTCATTCGGTCAAGAAAGATTTCATAATCGCATTGCTCATCTATTGGTTACAGAAAGGAAGAAGGCACCGATAAGCAGCACTTCTGAGGTAGCTAATATCGTTATGAGGGCTATCCCGCGTCATTACCGTTTTGGACGAATCCATCCAGCCACTAGGACATTTCAAGCTATTCGTATTGCTGTTAATCGTGAACTGGAGGCGCTGGATGAAGGGATAAAGAAGGCGATAGATTTACTTCAGCAGGGTGGAAGGGTTGCGGTAATTTCCTTTCATTCTCTGGAAGACAGGATTGTAAAGATAAATTTTCGCTCTGCTCGTTCAGAAGGTAAGATTAAGGTGATTACCCCTAAGCCATTGCGACCTACCAGCGAAGAACAAATCAAAAATCCTTCCTCTCGCAGTGCAAGATTAAGGGTAGCTGAAAGGCAATAAATAATACGAGTTAGCCTATTATGAATTTTAAGAATATTATAAAGACTATTCAGAGAGAAATATGAGGTTGGCTAAATTTTTAATAATAATTTTATTTATTACATCTATAGCTCTCCTTTACGTATATCAGCAGAGCAAGATACTCTATTTAGCCTATCAGGAGCAAAAGAAACTGGCTCTTCTGGAAAGATTGGTGGATAGGAGGAATAATCTACAATACAATTTAAATCGCCAGATATCTCTGGTATCGATTGGCGAGGTTATGCAGACGGGGGAGTTCGAGTGGCCTGATGGGACGCAACTAGTGAGTTTATCCGCAGAGACAAGGAGAGTTAAAGATAACAATAATAAATATATAGGAGAGGGGAAAAGAGAGGGTATACTTAGTCGTATTCTGGGGCTGAGTTCAAAGGCAGAAGCTATGCCAATCAAAGCGCAGTAGGATTGTGTATATTAACAATTATATCCGCCGACGCAGAATAATTTTCTTCCTACTTTTTATGGCCTTTCTGATATGTCTGGGTCGGCTTTTTTTTATTCAATGTTTTCGGAATCGATATCTTATTCTCCTTGCACAAAAACAGCAGAATCTCTATATACGCTTGCAGCCACAGCGCGGTATTATTTTTGACCGCAATCTAAGACCTCAAGCAATAAATGTCCCCTCAGAATCTCTTTATGCTGTACCCAGAGAGATTAAAGATAAAGAACCTATAATTGAGAAATTGTTACCCATCCTGAGAACACAGCCTTATTCTTATATGGGTACTTATTCGATAAATCTATCCGATAAAGAGAAAGAGAGCTATTTGAGAGAAAAGTTGGATTCTAATAAGAATTTTGTCTGGCTGGTGAGAAAGTTATCTCCCGATGCCGCTAATATGATTAAAGACCTTCATCTTCCCGGGTTATATTTTATCAAAGAGAGTAAGAGGGTTTATCCAAATCGCCATTTAGCCAGCCATCTAATTGGATTTGCCGGTTTAGATAATAAGGGATTAGAAGGGGTAGAGTTATATTATGACCGTTATCTTTCCGGAGATAACGGATGGGGTATCTTGCTCAGGGATGCTCGTCAAAAAAAATTGGGAATATGGAAGAAGTTAGTTTTGCCGAGCAATGGCTATAATCTCGTTCTTACGATAGATGAGGTTATCCAATTTATTGTTGAGCAAGAATTAGACCGAATAATGGAAAAATTTAATCCTCGTGGAGCGAGTATTATTATAATGAATCCCTCGACTGGTGAGATACTTGCCTTAGCAAATCGACCAACATTTGATCTGAATAAGACTCCTCAGACAGATAATAAGATTAGGCGCAATCGTGCAATAACAGATTTAATTGAGCCAGGTTCCGTATTCAAGATTATCACTGCCTCAGCTGCTTTAGAAGAGATGATTGTTAATGAACAGGATAAATTCTTTTGTGAGAATGGAGAATATCGGGTGGCTAATCATATGCTTCATGACCACCGCCCACATGGTTGGTTAACCTTTAGAGAGATAATAGAGAAATCGAGCAATATCGGTGTTACTAAGATAGCACAGAAGATGGGGAGTGATTTGTTATACAAATATATTAAAAAATTTGGTTTTGGTAATCGGTTAGGCATCGATTTGCCTGGAGAGATACCCGGGATAGTTAAACAGCCGAAGCAATGGTCGGCCGTTTCTATCGGCGCTATCCCCATTGGTCAAGAGGTAGGTGTCACGGTACTTCAATTGGTTAGTGTTGTGGCAACAATTGCTAATGATGGTAGATTAATGAGGCCTTATGTGGTTAGCGAGATACAAGATGGATACGGCTCAACTATTAAGAGATTTTATCCGCAGCTTTTATCTCAGGTTTTATCTTCTCAGTCCGCTACAAGGATTAAGGAGATACTTGTTGGTGTAGTTGAAAATGGTACCGGCAAGTTGGCACGGATTAAAAACTTACGTGTGGCTGGAAAGACGGGAACTGCTCAAAAGATAGAAGCAAATGGACGTTATTCACATCGCAAGTTTATCGCTTCATTTATAGCCTTTGCTCCTGCTGATAATCCTAAGATAGCCGTTGCTATAGTTGTAGATGAACCACATCCTTACTATTTCGGCGGTATAGTTTGTGCCCCGGCTTTTAAGAATATCTGCGAGAAGGTATTAAAATATTTGGGAGCTCGAGAGTTGCCAGCAATTCAACTTGCCACAAAAGATACAGTTAAGAGTTTCTAATTAGAGTTATATAAATGCCTCTTATCTTCATCTATCTAATCAGAGAATCGGGTATTTATTTAATGCTTTTTCATAAAGAGAAGATAAATAATCTGTGGAATTATGCGGTTAGCAAATTTAATTAAATCTATCGGTATTCCATTACCTGAGAATTTCAAAGACTTTGAGGTTAGAGGAATATCATCGGATTCAAGGAAGGTTCAGAATAATTTTATATTTGTAGCAATAAAAGGAGATACTCTTGATGGAGAGAATTTTATTCCGGAGGCAATTCATAAGGGCGCCAAAGCAATAGTAACTCATACTTACAATCCGTTATTTGCAAATAGTAAAGATATTGTTTATATTAAGGTTTGTGATCCACGTAAGGTATTTGCCGAATTAATTGCTCAGTTTTACGGTAGGCCTTCAGATAATCTAAAGGTAATAGGTATCACTGGGACGAACGGAAAGACAACAGTTTCCTTTTTGATAGAGGCGATATTGAAATCGGCTCGATTTAATCCAGCGGTAATCGGGACAATTAACTACCGTTTTAAGGATAGAGTATTTGATGCAGTAAATACTACGCCTGATGCTGGTCAGCTTCAGAATTTATTTTTTCAGATGCAGAGAGAGGATGTGGATTATGTTATAATCGAGGTTTCTTCTCACGCCTTGGTTCAGAAAAGAATTGAGTCCGTGAGATTCTCATCAGCTATCTTTACCAATCTCGGTAGAGATCACCTGGATTACCACGGCGATTTAAATTCATATTTTTCTGCAAAAAGTTGCTTATTTAAAGAGTTGCCAAAAGATAGCTTTGCAATCTTGAATGCTGATGATATATATGGTGTAAAATTAAAGAGTTTAACCGGCGCCCGTGTGATTACCTATGGTATGAGAGAGTATGCCGATGTTATTGCTGAGAAGGTAAGGTTTAGTATCGATGGTACTGAATTCTGTGTTAATACCCCCCAGAGAAAAAATAGCTATTTTTCTGAGACCCTGGATAATTTAAGATTAACCACATCATTGATAGGCACATACAATATATATAATATTCTGGCTGCAGTGGCATTTGCTTTGAGCCAGAAGATAGAATCAGCGGTTATTAGAGAGGCGATTAGAGGATTCTCTGGAGTACCGGGAAGGCTGGAGAGGATATCTACAAAGAGCAACTTTTCTGTTTTTATTGATTACGCACATACGGAAGAGGCCTTGGAGAATGTTATTACTACTCTGCGCCTTTTGTGCAGAGGTCATCTTTACGTTGTTTTTGGTTGCGGTGGTAATAGAGATAGATTAAAGAGACCAAGGATGGGTAGGATAGCTACTGAATTGGCGGACTACGTAATAGTTACTACGGATAATCCTCGTCTTGAAGACGCAGAGCAAATCATTGCTGAGATTGTTGCCGGGATAAATAAGAAGAATTACAAGATAGTTATAGACCGAAAGGAAGCAATAAAAGAAGCATTATCATCAGCCAGGAGGGATGATATAATATTGATTGCAGGTAGAGGGCATGAGAGCCAGCAGATTCTTAAAAACAAAATAATTCCTTTTGACGATCGAGAGGTTGTAAGAGAATGTTTAGGATTGGTGAGATAGTAAGTATAGTCAGGGGCCAGTTGCTATATGGAAGCCCTCAATCAATAGTCAGAGGAATATCGATAGATTCTCGTACCATAAAGAATGAGGATATCTTTATTGCCATTAAAGGAAAGCGTTTTGATGGTCATAATTTTATTCAAGATGCCATCAAAAAGGGGGTAAGCGTGGCCATCATCTCAAATCCTGATAAATATTTAACTGCTAAAGGCAGGATTGCTTGTATTAAAGTATTTGATACGCGCCGTGCCCTCGCCGAACTGGCACGTTTCCATCGTAAGAGATTCGATATCCCTGTTATTGCTGTTACAGGTAGTAATGGAAAGACAACCACTAAGGATATGATTGCTTGGATTCTATCCTCACGAGAAAAGGTACTTAAAAACCCAGGTAGTCAAAATAATGATATAGGAGTTCCGTTGACTCTGTTGAAGTTGAATAAGTCTCATCGCGTAGGCATATTAGAATTAGGGACAAATCATTTTGGAGAGATTGGTTATTTAGCAGATATTGTACGGCCAAATTTAGGAATCATTACCAATATAGGTCCGGCGCACTTAGAATATTTGGGGAGTCTTTCCGGCGTATATAGAGAGAAGGTTAGTTTGTTAAAATATCTAAGTCGTCCTAAAATTGCAATTTTGAACTCTGATGAGCCAAGATTCGCAAAATTAAAAAATCATAAAGGAACTGTTAATATAACCTATGGTATAAATAATAAATGTGATTTTCGTGCTGAAGATATAAAATTGACATCAAGCGCTATAGAATTTGTCATAAATTCGGACGGTCATCAGAGAATATATTTAAAGACAGTTGGGTATGCCAATATTTATAATGCACTTGCTTCCATAGTTGTCAGCCGTGTATTAGGATATACATACAGAGAGATTAAGAGACGATTAGCCAGTTTTCCTTTTTCTCCCGGCAGATTAAAATTAATTAAATTAAATAACATATTATTTATAGATGATACTTATAATTCTAATCCTGCATCTTTGTCTGAGGCCCTTGGTGCTTTAAGTAGGTTTAAGGTAAAGGGAAGAAAGATTTTTGTAATGAGCGATATGTTGGAGTTGGGAAGGTCGACAGAGAGGTTTCACCTGCAGGCTGGTTTTCAGATTGCTCGCGTTTGTGATGCATTTATCAGTGTAGGTAAGTTTGCCGAACTGACTGCTCGTCAGGCGATAAGATTCGGCCTGAGGAAGAAATACGTTTTAAACTGCGAGAGTTCTTCTAAAGCAAAAGAGCTCCTTTTTAAAATTATTAAACCCACTGCTCACGATTTAATCCTGGTTAAAGGCTCGCGTTTTATGAGAATGGAGGAGGTTTTAAATCATTAAATGCTTTATCATCTGCTTTACCACTTAAGAGATATATTTTTTGGCTTTAATATCTTCCGATATATTACCTTTCGTGCCGCAATGGCTGCCTTTACTGCATTTGTTATCAGCCTGATATTTTATCCTTTCTTAATTCGTAAATTGAAAAATGCTGAAATCGGCGAGAATATAAGAAAGGAGGAAAGCGAAGATTTATATAATTTACATCAGGATAAACAAGGGACTCCCACAATGGGAGGGATATTAATCCTGTTAGCAATTTTGATCTCTACTTTTCTCTGGGCAGATATAACTAATTTTTATGTTGTTATTAGTATCTTTGTGCTTCTCTGGTTAGGTGTTACAGGCTTTCTGGATGATTACATTAAACAGGTGAAGGGGCGCTCCAAGGGTATCTCCGCCCGTACAAAATTATTCAGTCAGGTTTCGCTTGGTTTGTTAGTCGGAATATACCTGTTCCTAAATCCAGAATTTTCAACCCAGCTGGAGATACCATTCTTAAAACAGATGCAGTTTAATCTGGGCATATTTTATATTCTTCTTATAGTTTTAGTACTTTGTGGCACATCCAACGCAGTAAATCTCACTGATGGCCTGGATGGGTTGGCTATTGGTATTGTGATTATGGTTGCTTTAAGTTTCAGTGTACTAAGTTATATTACAGGGCATATAAAGTTCAGTCAATATTTATTTATTCCTTATCTGGAGGGGAGTGGAGAATTGTCTATTTTTTGTGCGAGTATTTTTGGAGCAGGTCTTGGTTTTTTGTGGTTTAATTGTTATCCAGCTTCTATATTTATGGGTGATGTTGGTTCTTTACCTTTAGGTGGAGCGTTGGGTATGGTGGCGATATTAATTAAAAAGGAATTGCTCCTGGTGATTGTCGGTGGAATATTTGTTGTGGAAGCCATATCGGTAATTCTGCAAGTTGGTTCTTATCGGATGCGAAAAAAACGTATATTTAAAATTGCCCCTCTACACCACCATTTGCAATTCTTGGGATGGCCAGAGTCAAAGGTAATTGTCCGATTTTGGATAATTGCTGCACTATTAGCTATACTGACAGTAATAACCTTAAAGATTAGGTGACCTCTTCTTGGGATTATCTCTCAATGGTTAACCAGAAAAGTTTTAAAAATAAAAATATTACTATAGTAGGATTGGGTAGAAGCGGATTTGCCTGTGCTACGCTTTTGCATAGTATTGGAGCTCTGGTGAGTATAACTGAGAAAGATAGAAGTCCTCAGGTTGTAGGTTATGCCCAGAGATTACCGACTTCGATTAAGTATGAATTGGGCAATCACACCTCTCAGTTTATCTGGGGTAGGGATTTGATTGTTGTTAGTCCAGGTGTGGATAGTAACAGTAAACCCTTAATTTGGGCAAGGGAATTTGGTATACCAGTTATAGGTGAGCTTGAGTGCGCTTGGAGACTTTGTCCGGGACGGGTAATAGCAATTACTGGAACAAATGGTAAGACTACAACCACTACTCTAATTGGGAGAATGATAGAGGCATCTGGTCAAAGGGTATTCGTTCTAGGAAATATCGGTACTCCTTTTTCTGCTCAGGTTTATCAGATAAGACGGGGTGATTTTGTTGTGCTGGAAGTTAGTTCGTTTCAATTGGAGACAATAGAAAAATTTAAACCGAATATAGCAGTGATACTAAATTTTACACCAGACCATTTAGACAGATATTCCGACCTATCAGCTTACCTTTCAGCAAAATCACGTATTTTTATGAATCAAGACAAGGGCGATTTTTTAGTATTAAATCGTGAGGACCCTATAGTTAGTGATTTGGCTAATAGCTCAGAGGCAAAAGTAGTTTATTTTGATAGCAAACTCCATGTTAATTTAAATTTTGCGGCAGCAAAGGCAGTCGCCTCAATATTAGGAATAGGGTCAGATCTATGCGAGAGGGTCTTTTTGGCATTTAAGGGTTTGCCGCATCGGTTAGAAAGAGTAGGGGAGTTGGAATCAAGAGAATTTATCAATGATTCCAAGGCCACTAATCCTCAAGCAACCGTATTTGCTCTACAAAATATAAACAAACCAGTTATTCTTATTGCTGGAGGGCGAGATAAAGGCTTTGATTTCTCTAAGATTCGAGATTTCTTATCTCAGAAGATAAAGAGTATAATTCTTATAGGCGAGACGAAAGAGAAGATGAGGCGAGCTTTTGAAGAGAAGATACCAACTAAGGAAGCGCCAGATCTGTTAAAGGCAGTGGAGACTGCCTTTTCTGAATCTAAAAGAGGAGACTGTATATTATTTTCACCAATGTGTTCCAGTTTTGATATGTTTAGGGACTATGAGCATAGAGGAGATATTTTTAAGTCATCGGTTATTGATTTGATGAGAAGAATGGAATAGAGGCGTTTTGGTATTCTATACATAACCGGAAGACTATGTAAGAAGATATCTAACTGTGGATAAGATAAACTAATTGAGTAATGCGGCAGGTAAAAATTAATATTCTGATTATTACAGTTATTTTGATTTGCGTAGGTATGGTGATGATTTATAGCTCCTCCAGTATATATGCATTAGAGAAATTTAATGATGGCATGTTTTTCCTAAAAAGGCAACTATTCTTTGTCCTGATTGGCAGCATACTCTGCATCTCGGTTTTATATATTGATTATAAGAGGCTTCAGTTATTCTCTAAGCCTTTGTTGATTTTATCGATTCTTATGCTTATCTTGGTGTTGATTCCGGGATTCGGACGTTCAATCGGGGGTGCTAAACGTTGGTTTAGATTAGGGAGTTTTGGCTTTCAGCCTTCTGAGATGGCAAATGTAGCCCTGATTATCTATACAGCTGATTTTATCAGTCGTAAACATAGGACGATATCAGAATTCTTTAATGGTTTTTTGCCGTTAGTATTGGTTACAGGATTAATATGTGGACTTGTGGTTCTGCAGCCAGATTTAGGAACTGCTTTGGCAATATTTATTGTGACCGCTGTTTTAATATATATGGGCGGTATACCGCTGTCCTATATAATACTTACCTTAGTGGCCTTGCTGCCATTACTCTATATTTTAATATTTAGAGTTCCTTATCGGAGAATGCGTATTTTGGCATTTTTAAATCCTTGGGCCGATCCTGCTGGTAGTGGTTTTCAGATCATTCAATCTCAAATTGCCCTTGGTTCAGGAGGGTTCTTCGGACAGGGATTGGGTGCAAGTAAGCAGAAACTATTTTTTCTTCCAGCCGCCCATACAGATTTCATCTTTTCTATCATCGGAGAAGAGTTGGGTTTCTTTGGGGTAGCCGGCATAGTTCTGCTTTTTATCTTACTATTATTTTGTACTTTAAAAGCAATTAGAAATTGTCATAATCCCTTTGGCTATTATTTAGGATTGGGGCTTATACTCTCTATCTTATTAAGAGCACTTATAAATATTGCTGTTGTTTGTGCAATATTACCTACAAAGGGGCTACCTTTACCGTTCATCAGTTATGGGGGTTCCTCTTTGATTTTTGATATGATTAGCATAGCTTTGATTTTAAATATAGCTAGAGATGGTGAACAATTTTGAATGAATAATCTATTTATATAAGGATCATATGAAAATATTAATTGCCTGCGGAGGAACAGGTGGACACATATATCCAGGACTGAGTTTATATAATATTCTAAAAAAGAGACAACCAGAATCTAGAATCCTGCTGGTTTTAGTTGAGAGAGCAATCTCTTTTAATATAGTAACCGAAGAACTCCCCCATATTTATATTTCGCTACCTCAACCAAGATTGAAATTAAATTTACAAATCCATTATGTTATACTAAAATTATTAAAAGGAATCTTGCAAAGCCTGCGAATTATCGTAAATTTTAAACCCCATCTCGTTGTAGGATTTGGAGGATATGCTAGTTTTCTCCTTGTATTATTTGCGTGGGTTTTTAGAATAAAGACCGTGATTTATGAACAGAATGTTATTCCCGGTCGAGCGAATCGACTTCTTTCATACATTACCAAAAAGATAGCAGTTAGCTTCAAAGAGACAGAGGATTATTTTGGAATTAATGCCAGTAAGGTGGAGTATACGGGGGGTCTTCTGAGGCCTAATTTGAATAGGGTATTAAAGAGTTATGCGCGTGTTTCCCTGGGTTTAACTCAAGATAAATTTACTATTCTGATAATGGGAGGTAGTCAGGGTGCGCATAAGATAAATATTGTAGCCTTCTCTGCGATTAGTTTACTTGATGATAAAACAAAATTTCAGATTATACATCTTTGCGGAGCCAAAGACCATTCTTTTTTATATAATGGCTATAGAGATTTAGGAATAGAGGCGAGAGTGTTTATTTTTCTTAAGCAGATGCAGTATGCTTATTCGGCTGCTGATATGGTAATCTCCCGTGCTGGTGCCGTATCTATCAGTGAGTTAGCTTATTTCGGTTTACCCTCTATTCTTATCCCCTATCCTTATATATGTGCTCATCAGGTAGAGAATGCCAAATATTTGTTTAAGGATAATGCAGCCATACTGCTCGAAGAGAAGAGTTTGAATCCGGGTGTGTTGATGCAAAAGATTCTGGAGTTATCTAACAATCAAGATCTGCGAGAGTCAATGAGTAAAAATATTTTGAAGTTTTCAAATACTAAGGCAAATGAGCGTTTGGCAGATCTGGTGATGGGTGTTTGTAGATGATTAAACATATACATCTTTTAGGTATTGGCGGGATAGGAATGAGTGCAGTCGCTCAGTTATTGCTAACCAGCGAGAAATTCAGGGTCAGCGGGTGTGATTTGAGAGAGAATGAATTAATTATAAATCTTAGACAGAATGGGGCTCTTGTCTGGATAGGGCATAGTAGGAGGCATTTAGAGACAGTAGATATAGTTGTTTATTCTTCAGCTATATCAGGGGATAATCCCGAGATTAAAGAAGCCAAAGAGCTCGGGATACAATTAATGAAACGAGCCGAGATTCTTGCTTATCTGATGCAGGATAAAACAGTTATTACTATTACTGGGATGCATGGTAAAACCACCACTACTTCCTTAGCGTCTCATCTTCTAAACGAGGCGGGTTTATTGCCTACAGTAGCAATCGGTGGCATCCTGCAGAATTTAGGAAGAAATGCCCTAGTTGGCGAGGGAAGATTTTTTGTTGCCGAGGCAGATGAATCTGATGGCTCATTTTTATATTATCGTCCCCATTATTCCATTATTACTAATATTGATTATGAACATCTCGATTATTATCGTGATTTTAGTTCTATTCAGAAAGCATTTAGGTGTTTTATTGATAAGACGGACCAGGATGGTTGTTTATTTTGTTGGCGTGACGACCCTAATCTAAACAATCTGTTAAAGGATTATAGAAATAGAAAGATATTTTTCGGTCTGGACAGAAATGCTGATATTTACGCCTTAAATATAAAACTACAGGGATTGACTTCTGAGTTCGATTGTTTTTACAATGAAAAATTTATTGGTCATTTCAGAATTAACTTAGTAGGTAAGCATAATATATTAAACGCCCTTCCAGTTATTGCCTTGGGTTTAGAATTGGGGATAAATAGAGAGTATATCAGGAAGGCATTGCTTAGTTATCAGGGTACCAAGAGGCGTTTGGAGATGAAATTTCACTCCGCAGATTATTTGATTTTTGATGATTACGGGCATCATCCTACTGAGATAAGGGCGACATTGGAAGCAGTAAGATTGTTAAGACCAAAGCGTTTATTGGTGATATTTCAGCCCCATCGTTATACACGCACCAAATTTCTTTTGGATTCTTTTGTTAATTGCTTTGATCAAGCAGATTATCTAATCATTACTGATATTTATCCCGCAGGAGAAAAGCCGATTGAGGGAATAAGCGGTTATTCTTTATATGAGAGATTAAGACTGAAGGGATATCCATGCGTTCGATTTTTACCAGAGAAAGATATCCTTACGCATATACTTCGTATTTTGAATCCGAAGGATGTAGTTCTTGTGTTAGGCGCAGGTAGTATAACTAAATTAAGCGATGAATTGGCAGGGATACTTAAGAGGCAAGTTGAAGAGAAACGAACGGTTGGCAAGGCATACTAGTTTCAAGATAGGTGGGCCAGCTCAATTATGGTTTGAACCAGTGGATATTCTTGATCTCAGGAGGCTGGTTGTCGCTACTTATAAGAAAGAGATTCCTCTGCGCGTTATCGGCATGGGGAGTAATATATTAGTTGATGACAGGGGTATACAAGGTATAGTGATCAGATTAAACTCTTCTTATTTTAAAAGAATTACAGTACCCAACTCAAGTTTAACCTATGATATGAAGCAGAGAGATTCATGCATCATTAATGTTGGTGCAGGCCTCAGCGTGAACAGGCTTCTTAGGTATGCACAAAGTAAGGGACTGTCTGGTCTTGAATCGTTAGCTGGCATACCAGGTACGGTGGGAGGAGTTTTAGTTATGAATGCCGGAGATGTTGGAGATAAGGTTCTGCATATAACAGTAATGGATAAGCAGGGAAGGATTAAGACAATTAAAAGAAGGCAGGCCGGTTTTGGATATCGAGAGTCCAAGCTTGATTATTATATTATTCTGAATGTAGACTTTCAATTGAGCAGATGGGATAGTAGAATGATTCAGAAGAAGATTGATAGATTTCTCGAATACCGCAGAAAAACACAGGATTTATATTGGCCGTCTGCCGGTTGTTTTTTTAAGAATCCAAGTATAACAAAACGGAGGATCAACACTAAACACAGAAGCACTTCTATGAGTTTAGGCTCAGCGGCTTATTTTATTGAGCGTTGCGGATTAAAAGGGAGCTTTGTAGGTGATGCGGCTGTATCACTAAAACACGCTAACTTTATTATTAATAAAGGAAGGGCTAGTTTTTCCGATGTTTTAAAGCTGAAGGATTGTATAACTAAATGCGTGGAAGGCAAGTTCAATCTAAGATTAGAACCAGAGGTAAGGATATGGAGATAGATTCAGGCAATCTTGACAGATTTGGTAAAATCGGCGTTTTGCTGGGGGGACCTTCTAGCGAGCGCGAGGTTTCCCTTGCCTCAGGTAGAGCCGTATATGAATCTTTGAAATCTAGAGGTATGGACGTGGTTGCTGTTGATATACAAACCGATGAATGGGAGATAAATCAGCGACTTATCCGAGAGGCGAATATAGATGTGGCCTTCATTGCTCTTCATGGCGCCTTTGGTGAGGATGGTCAAATACAGGCTATGTTAGAGCAAATGAATATTCCTTATACTGGTTCTGACCCTGCGGCCTCCCGTTTAGCAATAAATAAAATTGCCTCTCGGCAGATTTTTCAAAGGGCAGGTTTAAATGTACCGAAATACATTGTAGTTCAGTCTAAAGAGGATAAAAGATTATATTCTGAGATAGCCAAGGTTTTACTTCCACCTTTTGTAGTCAAGCCAGCTACGCAGGGTTCGAGTATAGGATTGTCTATTGTTGATTCCCCGCAGCAGTTGAGCAAAGCCGTTGAATATGCTACCCGTTTTGATAAATATATCATTATTGAAGAATATATAAAAGGCAGGGAGATTACAGTGGCGATTTTGGGAGATACAGCTTTACCGCCCATTGAAATATTCCCTAAAAATAAATTCTATGATTATGAAGCGAAATATAAGTTGGGTAAGAGTGATTATGCTGTTCCTGCAGAACTTACCTTTCGATTATCCACTTGTGTCCAGCGTGTAGCACAGATTGCGCATAGGCTTTTGGGATGTTTTGGATTTTCTCGTGTAGATATGAGAATAGATACAGAAGATACTGTTTTTGTTCTGGAGGTTAACTCCATACCTGGCTTAACAGAAACGTCTCTTTTACCTAAGGCAGCGATGGCCACAGGTATAAGCTTTACTCAATTATGCACTTATATTTTACACCTAGCTTACGAGCGATTAGCGAAAAGATAGTCTATGAGAAGAGATAATATTAAGAGAAAGAGATTGAGATTTCTAATCAGAATAGGTTTGCTGAGTATTCTATCTTTAACTATTCTGATTTGCGCATTGTGGTTGTTTATTCACTATTTAGTTACTTCTAAATATTTCACTATTAAGTATTGCGACTCTTCGACCCAATTGGATAGAGGTATAGAAAAGGATAAGTATTATGATTCGTTCGATATTATTGGGCAGAATATATTTAAGATTAATCTACAGGAGATATCTGAGGTATTAAGAAGAAGATTCCCTGATTATAAATCTATAACTCTTAAGCGGGCACTACCCGATAGGGTTATTATTGAATTCCAACCCCGTGAAGCCATTGCTATGGTTGAGTTATCAGAACGTTTTTTTGTAGATAAAGAAGGAATTTTATTTCGTTCTACCGGACAAGGAATTGATAGTATGCAATTACCCTTGATTATTGGTTTGAGAAATAAAATAGCCGATCCACGTCCAGGAATCAGGTATAGCGAGGGTACATTTCGAAGAATTATAGAATTCATCAACAGTATAAATAAAATAGAAATTCTATCAGAGCGACTTAAGATAAGAGAGATTAATTCGAAAAACATTAATGACATTTTTATATTAACTGTTTCTGGTTGTAAGATAAATTTAGGGAGTATTAAATCCCTGGGAAAGGATTTGATTGTTTTACAGAGATTATTACATCGAATAGGCGATGATTTAGGAGAGATGGAGTATATTGATTTAAGATTTAGAGAACCAGCGGTAAAATATAAAAAGAAGTGAAATATATATGCAGTTTAGATATAGGTACAAGTAAGGTAGCCGCCTGCTTGGCTTCCCTTAGGGGTAGGGAGTTGTTGCGGTTATGGTGGGATACTGTGCCCGTTGCTGGTCTTAAACAGGGGCACTATCAAGATGTAGT
>JAOZPD010000024.1 GCA_029932935.1 Candidatus Omnitrophota bacterium
ACACCTTAAAAATTTCAAAAAAATTGTCCAAAAAAACTTGACAAAAAAAAAATTTTTAGTAAAATAAAGGTCTATGTAATTTCTGGAAAGGCGCTATTTAGTCAGGTGGCGACATTCTAACCTCTTGAAATTACGGAACATTTCATAATAAATTAAGATACTTCGGCAATTTGGCCGATGTGTATATAATTGCTGGAGTAGCTCAGTCGGTAGAGCACGTCCTTGGTAAGGACGGGGTCACGGGTTCAATTCCCGTCTCCAGCTTGGTGAGGGGTAGATGAGAGAAATAATTACCTTGCAATGTACGGAGTGTAACAATCGCAATTACTCAACTACAAAGAATAAAAAGAAGCACCCTCAGAGGTTGGAAACAAAAAAATTTTGTAAATTTTGCAGAAGATCAACCTCGCATAAAGAGATAAAATAAATTAATTCTTGGGCGAGGATAGGCCAGTAGCTCTAATTGGCAGAGCAACGGTCTCCAAAACCGTGTGGTGGGGGTTCGAATCCCTCCTGGCCTGCTCTGCTGAATAGATAATAACATGAAATTATTAACAAAGGGAATCGCATTTCTTAAAGAGGTAAAGGTTCAATTAACTAAGGTTTCCTGGCCGACAAGAGAGGAATTAATCGAAGCAACTATAGTAGTGATCGCGGTTACCTTTTTGACTACTATATTTATTGGTTTTGTTGATCTGGTTTTGTCTCGTATGCTGAGCTGGATTTTTCGGTGAACTCCTCGTTTATCTTTAGTGAAGGAGAAAGGGCGGAGTGAAGAAGTGGTATATTATTCATAGTCAAACTGGTTATGAGGATAGAGTTAAACGGGCTCTGGAGAAAAAGATTGCCCTTGCAGGAGTGCAGGAACATATTTCAGAGATAATTATACCTACAGAACAGGTTTCGGAGATTCGAGCAGGGAAGAAAAGAGTGTCTCAAAGGAAATTTTTCCCCGGTTATATTTTAATAAATATGGAACTTAATGATTCTGTGTATTCAGTTATTAAATCCACGCCGGGTGTTACTGGATTTATTGGCACCGGGAAAAAACCAACCCCGCTTTCTCAAGAGGAAGCCGATAGCATTCTGAAGAGGATCGAGGAGACACAAGCCAAACCTAGCCCAAAGATTGTATTTGAAAAGGGTGAACAGATTAGGGTTGTACAGGGGCCGTTTGTTAATTTTAACGGAACTATTGAAGAGATATATCCCGAAAAGGGGAAATTAAAAGCCAGTGTTTCGATATTTGGTAGGTCTACACCGGTAGAGCTTGAATACTGGCAGGTGGAAAAGATATAAAATGGCCAAGAAGGTAATTGCTCAGATAAAATTACATGTTCCTGCTGGTCAGGCAAACCCTGCTCCTCCTGTTGGGCCGGCATTGGGCCAACATGGAGTAAATATTATGCAGTTTTGTAAGCAATTTAATGATCAGACAAAGGGTAAAGAGGGGTTAATTCTGCCGGCAGTCATTACTGTTTACCAGGACAAGACATTTACCTTTATCATAAAGAGCCCACCGTCATCTATTCTTATAAAACGTGCTTGCAATCTAGCTAAAGCCTCTGGACAGGCAGGAAAAGAGAAGATAGCCACTATTACAAGGAAACAGATTGAAGAGATAGCCAAACAAAAGGTAAAAGATTTGAACACAACAAGGCTCGAGAAGGCGATGAGGACGATTGAGGGAACTGCCCGTAGTATGGGGATCGCGATAGAGGGATGAAAAAGAGAAGCAAACGATATAGAGAAATCTCAAAATTATTTCAGAAGGATAAAATCTATTCTCTCAGCGAGGCGATATCGGTATTAAAAAAAACGTCAAATACAAAGTTTGACGGTGTCTTGGAGATGCATTTTTATCTTAACGTGGACCCTAAGAAGGCAGACCAGATGGTGCGCGGAACTGTGGTTTTACCTCATGGGACAGGCAAGAAGGTCAGGATAGCTGTTTTTGCCAAGGGAGAACAGGAGAAGCAGGCGATTGACAGCGGGGCGGATGTCGTAGGCGGTACAGACTTGGTAGAGAGGGTGAGTAAAGGATTTTTGGATTTTGATTGTGCCGTCGCTACGCCAGAGATGATGAAGGAGTTGTCACGCCTGGGTAAGATTCTCGGGCCTCGTGGTCTTATGCCCAGCCCAAAGACAGGGACGGTAACTAATGATATAACCTCGGCGATTGAACAGATCAGAAAGGGGAGAGTCGAGTTTAAGGTGGATAAACAGGGTGGTATACATTTAAGGGCCGGTAAGATTTCTTTTTCTGAAGATAAATTATTAGAAAATGCCTCTACTGTTATCGAGGCGATAAACGAGGCTCGCCCCGCGGTAGTAAAAGGAAAATATATTAAAAGCTTATTCTTAAGTTCAACTATGAGCCCAGGGCTAAGGATTGGTTTGTAATGGTAAAATTAGGATTAATCATAAAACAGGAAGCAGAGAAATGCTTAAGGAATAAATTGCAGGAAGCCGAGGGTTTCCTTCTTATTAAGTATTCTGGAATCTCTGCCTCAGATTTTAATCAATTGAGAAATTCCTTATCTAACGTAGAATCCAATTTGATGGTATTCAAGAATTCTATAAGTAAACGCGTCTTTAAGTCACATGATGACCTATCCGCTTTTATTAAGGGTCCATCCGGCTTAATTTTTGTGAATAAGGATTTGATATCCACCTCCAGAATAGTTTATGAATTTATTAAAGAAAAACCAACACTGGAGATACAGGGGGGTATTCTAAAAGACAGAATTTTAACTGCTAAGGATATAGAGACTATTTCTAAAATTCCTTCGCTATCAGCTTTACAGGCTCAGGTAGTGGGAGGCTTAAAGTCTCCGATTTCCGGCTTAGTATTCAGCTTAAAGCAAATTTTAAATAAATTGGTTTTTGTGTTGGGTCAGATTAAGGAGAAGCAGGGGAAATAAAAGGGAGGACGCTATGGCGGAAAATAAAAAGGTAGACGATTTGATTAAATCTATTGAGGGGATGACGGTATTAGAGCTGTCGGATTTGGTTAAGGCCCTAGAGGAGAAGTTTGGAGTTCAAGCAGTAATGCCAGCGGTAGCTGCTGTCCCCGGCGCTGCAGGGGCTCAGGCACAGGCAGCAGCAGAGGAGAAGAGTACTTTTGATGTAGTGTTAGCTGGTGTAGGTGGGAATAAAATAGCGGTCATTAAAGAGGTTCGTGCAATTACCAACTTGGGTCTGAAAGAGGCCAAGGATTTAGTAGACTCTGCACCAAAAACAATAAAAGAGGCAGCTACTAAAGAAGAGGCCGAGCAGATGAAGAAGAAACTCGAAGCCGCGGGTGCTACGATAGAATTAAAATAGATAAGTTTGGAGTACGTTAGGTTTAACTTGCAATAACAGGCTATTATTACAAAGATAGATAGGCAATGAGTAGACGCAAGAATTTTGGAAAATTAAAAGAGAGATACGAGATACCAAATCTTCTGCAGCATCAATTAGAGTCTTATCGAAATTTTCTGCAGATGGACGTTCCTGCCCAGGAACGTAAATTGATTGGTCTGCAGGAAATATTTTCTAATTTTTTCCCTATTGAGAGTCAGGATAGAAGGGTTCGTATTGAGTTCGTCAGCTATTCTTTGGGAAAGCCCAAATATGACATTACCGAGTGCAAGAAAAGGGCAATAACCTACGCCGCACCGTTAAGGATAAAATTTAGGTTTACCACACCCAAGCAGACCTTGGAACAAGATGCTTATTTTGGAGAGATTCCTTTAATGACACCAACGGGGTCGTTTATTATAAATGGAGATGAACGTGTAATTGTTAATCAACTTCAACGTTCTCCCGGGGTTTCTTTCGAGGAAGAATTGCACCCCAGCGGGAAAAGAATTTATTACGGACGCATTATTCCATATAGAGGCGCATGGCTGGAGTTTAAATATGACTTATCCGAGATTATTATTGCTGTTGTGGATAGACGACGTAATTTTCCAGCTACACAGATATTGCGTATATTAGGATTTTCTACAGATGAGAATATTCTTAATGCATTTTCCCAGGAATATCCACCCATAGTTAATACCCTTAAAAAGGATTATACCAAGAGTAAAGAAGAGGCTTTATTAGATTTTTATCGCAAAATGCGTCCCGGAGAACCTGTTACCCCGGAGTCAGCCGAGAATTTATTTTATCGTCTCTTTTTCGATCCTCGCCGCTACGATTTAGAAAGGGTAGGCAGATTTATTTTAAATAGAAAGCTCGGAATGGATACCTCATTACACAAAAGAATTCTTGATTCTGAGACGGTAGTAAAGGTAATTGAGTATCTGGTTCGCTTGAAGGACGGTCTTGGTAAGATTGATGATATTGATCATCTGGGAAACCGCAGGGTTAAGACGGTGTCAGAATTGGTATGTAATCAGGTAAGGATCGGTTTGGCTCGCGTTGAGCGTTCTATCAGAGAAAGACTAACCGTTTTGGGTGAGCCAGAAGATTTAAGTATACACCATTTAATTAATTTCAAGCTTTTTTCCAACCAGATTCATGATTTCTTTGCTAGAGGACAGCTATCTCAGTTTATGGACCAGATAAATCCATTGGCGGAATTAACCCATAAACGAAGACTGAGTGCGTTAGGTCCAGGCGGCCTTTCTCGCGAACGGGCTGGATTCGAGGTTAGAGATATTCACTCTTCTCATTATGGGCGCGTCTGTCCTATTGAGACACCAGAGGGTCCGAATATTGGCCTTATTGCCTCGCTGACTACCTATGCGCGTGTAAATGAGTTAGGTCTTCTGGAGACCCCTTATTGTAAAATAGAAAATGGCAAGATAACAAATAAAATAGAATATTTAACGGCTGATATCGAAGAGGAAAAGGTTATTGCTCAGGCGAATGCACCAATCGGTCATGATGGCAAATTTTTGGAGGGAGAGGTCTTATGTCGGTTCAGGGGTAATTTTCCCCGCGTGCGGGCAGATAAGGTAGAGTATATGGATGTTTCGCCAAAGCAATTAGTTTCAGTGGCTACATCTATTATACCATTTTTAGAGCATGACGATGCCAATCGCGCTCTAATGGGTTCAAATATGCAGAGACAGGCTGTGCCCTTGCTCTTTCCTGAGGCGCCAATTGTGGGCACAATGATGGAGGAGAAGGTGGCCAGGGATTCGGGTGCAGTAATAGTAGCACAGGAATCCGGTAGGGTAACAGCGGTAGATGCTTCAACGATAGTGATAGGAAAGAAGATATATCACTTAAAGAAATTTCTACGCTCCAATGCTGATACCTGTATAAATCAGAGGCCACTGGTTAAATTGGGTGATTATGTTCAGAAGGGGCAGATTATTGCAGATGGTATGGCTACCAGGGATGGCGAGTTGGCTATGGGCAGAAATCTTTTAGTGGCCTTTATGCCCTGGAGAGGGTATAACTTTGAGGATGCTATATTGATAAACGAGAAGGTAGTCAGAGAGGACGTATATACATCTATTCATATAAAGAGATTTGAGGTGGAGGCTACCGAGACTCGGCTGGGTAATGAAGAGATAACTAGGGATATACCTAATATAAGCGAGGAGGCCTTAAGCAATCTTGATGAGAATGGTATTATTCGTATAGGAGCCTGCGTTAGTCCAGGAGATATATTAGTAGGTAAGGTTACGCCTAAAACGGAATCAGAGTTATCTCCTGAAGAGAGATTATTACGGGCAATATTTGGTGAGAAGGCAGAGGATGTTCGTGATACCTCCCTGGTGGCTCCGCCGGGGGTAGAGGGCGTAGTAGTTGATGTTCACACGTTTTCTCGTAGAGATAGAGGTAGGAAATCCAAAGAGGAAAAGGCTAAAGAGTTAGCCAAAATCAAAGAATTAAAAGCCTATTATAAGGAAGAAATCAGTTACGTTCAAAAAGAGAGGATTGCTCGTCTTGCAGAAGTCCTGAAGGTCAGCAAGGAGAGGGTAGAGAAAATTGACTTTTCTGAGAATGATGAGGCTAAACGAATAGATGATTCATACAACGAACAGATCAAGGCGTTACTTGAGCAACAAGAGCGTGAGATTGAAAATGTGCATAAGGGTGATGAGTTACCCAGCGGTGTGTTAAAGCGTATAGTTGTTTATGTGGCCACCAAGCATAGATTGCAGGAGGGTGATAAGCTGGCTGGCCGTCACGGGAATAAGGGTGTAGTTGCACGTATTCTACCAGAAGAGGATATGCCGTATCTACCCGATGGTCGCCCCGTAGATATAGTTTTGAATCCCCTAGGTGTTCCTTCCAGGATGAACATCGGGCAGATACTTGAGACGCATTTGGGATGGGCTGCTTATGTGCTGGGTCTAAAGGTTGGCTCGCCTGTGTTTGATGGTGCATCGGAGGACGAAATTAAAGAGATGCTTCGCAAGGCAGAGTTGCCTCTCGATGGGAAGATTACGTTATACGATGGTTATACCGGCGAGCGCTTTGATCAAGAGGTATGCGTAGGCTATATTTACATGATGAAGCTCATTCACCTTGTGGAGGATAAGATTCATGCTCGTTCGATAGGGCCTTATTCTTTGGTGACTCAGCAGCCATTGGGAGGCAAGGCTCAGTTCGGCGGACAGCGTGTAGGAGAAATGGAGGTGTGGGCTTTAGAGGCATATGGCGCTGCATTCAGTTTACAGGAGATGCTCACGGTAAAAAGCGATGATGTCTCCGGGCGTACTAGAATATACGAAGCAATCGTTAAGGGTGAGCAGCGTCTTAATCCGGGAATACCAGAATCATTCCACGTATTGATTAAAGAACTCCAAGGTTTATGTCTGGACGTACGCGCAGAAAGGGAGAAAAAGTAAATTAAAGTAATTTAGGTAGAGAGATTATGGAGCAATCAACACAATTTGATTATATAAGTATTAAAATAGCTTCTCCGCAAACTATTCGCAGTTGGTCTCAGGGCGAGGTTAAGAAGGCAGAAACTATTAATTATCGTACTCTTAAACCAGAAAAGGATGGTTTATTCTGTGAGAAGATTTTTGGTCCGGTTAGAGATTGGGAGTGTCATTGTGGGAAATATAAGGGTATGAAATTTAAGGGTATTACATGCGACCGCTGCGGTGTAGTTATAGATCATTCAGTAGTACGTAGGCAGCGCATGGGGCATATTGAATTAGCCGCTCCTGTGACTCATATATGGTTTTTCAAGGCGGTTCCTAGCCGCTTAGCCGCATTGCTAAATTTAGGATTACGTGAATTGGAGAGGATTATTTATTACGAGCAATATATAGTACTTGATCCAGGAAATACACCGCTTAAGAAACACGAGTTACTTACTGGTGAGAAATATATTGAGGCCAAAGAGAAATATGGTGGGCATTTTGTGGCAAGGATTGGTGCAGAGGCAATAAAGGATATGTTGAAAGAACTGGATTTAGATTCTCTGATTGCTAAACTCAAGAGAAACCTGACAAATTCTAAGGACATTTTAAATAATCGTAAGATCCTCAAATCTCTTAAGATTGCCCAAGACTTTAAAAAGTCCGGTAATCAACCTGAGTGGATGGTTCTGGAGGTTTTGCCAGTTATACCACCAGACTTAAGGCCCTTGGTTCCGCTGGATGGGGGTAGATTTGCTACCTCGGATCTGAATGATCTATACCGCAGAGTGATTAACAGAAATAATCGCCTTAAGAAATTAATAGACCTTAATGCCCCAGATATAATCGTTCGTAACGAAAAGAGAATGCTTCAAGAGGCCGTGGATGCCCTGCTGGATAACGGCAGGCATGGCAGGGCGATAGTGGCGGCTAATAATCGTCCGTTGAAGTCTCTGTCCGATATGCTTAAGGGTAAGCAGGGACGTTTCAGGCAAAACCTTTTGGGTAAACGTGTAGATTATTCAGGGCGTTCTGTGATTGTAATCGGACCGAATTTAAAAATGCATGAATGCGGACTGCCGAAACAGATGGCCATTGAATTATTTGAGCCATTTATTATTAGAAAATTACGCGAAAAAGGTTTTGTGCATACAGTCAAAGGGGCCCGCAGGATGGTGGAGCGCGGCAAGATTGAAGTCTGGGATATATTAGAGGAGGTAATTAAGGATCATCCAATTCTCTTGAATCGTGCCCCTACGCTTCATCGATTAAGCGTTCAGGCCTTTCAACCTAAATTAATAGAAAGTAAATCGATAAAGATACATCCTCTTGTTTGTACGGCTTTTAATGCCGATTTTGACGGAGACCAAATGGCTGTGCATGTTCCCCTGTCGTTAGAGGCGCAGATGGAATCACGCATCATAATGCTTTCTACAAATAATGTATTTTCTCCCGCAAACGGTCGTCCCATTACCAGTCCTACACAGGATATAATTTTGGGGTGCTCATATTTGACTAAAGAGAAACCCAATTGCCCCGGAGAGGGTAAGGTGTTTGCTCATCCGGATGAGGTAACTACCGCATTGGAAGATAGGGTAATTGATTTACATGCGAAGATAAAGTTAAGGTTAGATAAGATATTTGACCTGGAGGAGAGAAGGGTAATAGACGGTAAACAGATTATTCTGACTACGCCGGGCAGAGTAATTTTTAACAAACTCCTTCCTTCGGATTTTGGATTTGTCAATAAAGAACTAAACAAGAAAAATGTCGCAGATATTATTGAGAATTGTTATAAGCGTTTTGGTCATAGTCGAACCATTAAATTATTAGACGATATTAAAGCGCTGGGTTTTGAATATGCTACTTTGGGCGGAATTTCTATCGGCGTGGATGATTTGAAGGTTCCCAAGGAAAAATCTGAGGTGCTCAAAAAGGCCAAAGAGGAGATAAAGAAGGTAGAGGAGCAGTATCAGAGAGGAATAATTACTCAGAGAGAAAGATATAATCGGGTAATTGATATATGGACTCATGCTACAGACAGAGTAGCTGATTTTCTTTTTGCCGGAATGGAGCCATTTAATCCTATATTTATGATGGCTGACTCTGGCGCGCGAGGTTCGCGTTTACAGGTAAGGCAATTAGCCGGTATGCGTGGTCTTATGGCCAAGCCATCTGGAGAGATTATAGAAAGTCCGATTATGGCTAATTTCCGCGAGGGCTTGACTGTGCTTGAGTATTTTATTTCTACCCATGGCGCAAGAAAGGGATTGGCCGATACGGCATTAAAGACAGCAGATGCGGGGTATCTGACCCGTCGTCTTATAGATGTAGCGCAGGAGGTAATAGTTTTAGAAGATGACTGCGGTACCTTAAATGGAATCACTGTCTCTGCTATTATTGAAGGAGATGAGGTTGTGGTTTCGCTAGCCGAGCGTATTATTGGAAGGACAGCATTGGATAATATAGTAGATATAATTACCGATGAGGTAATAGTCGAGCAGGGCAGTGAGATTACTGAAGAGAAGGCAGAGGTTATTGAAAGATTGGGAATTGAAAAGATAAGGATTCGTAGCGTGCTTACCTGCGAGACAGCTCGTGGGGTATGCGCTAAGTGCTATGGAAGAAATTTAGCTAGGGGTATGCCAGTGGAGGTAGGTGAGGCGGTAGGGATAATAGCTGCTCAGAGTATCGGCGAGCCTGGAACCCAATTGACAATGCGTACCTTTCATATCGGTGGTACGGCCTCACGAATTATAGAGCGTTCATTTATTAAATCTAAGAATAAAGGGATTGTTAAGTATCGTAATCTTAGGACAGTTAATCGTGGAAAGGACTTCCTTGTGCTTAACCGCAATGGCTCAATAACCATTAACGATAAGGAAGGTCGGGAGTTAGAAAGATATCCCGTGCCTCATGGGGCTTTGATTTCTGTGGCTGATGAGCAGGAGATAGAAAAGGGGGTGGCTTTTATAAATTGGGATCCTTATAATACTCCTATTTTAACAGAGGTTAGCGGTAGGGTAAAATATGAGGATCTTCTAATCGGCAAGACACTGGAAGAGGAGTTTAATCCAGTTACCAAAGTTACCGATTATGTGGTTATTGAGCATAAACCGGAATATCATCCCCAGATGATAATCTTGGATGAGAAAGAGGAGGTATTGGGAATTTATCCTATCCCAGTAGGCGCACATATTGTAGTTAAAGATAATCAAAAGATAAAGGGAGGGGATCTATTAGCCAAGATACCTCGTCTTATTGCTAAAACCAGAGATATTACGGGCGGTCTTCCTCGCGTGGCTGAATTGTTTGAGGCTCGTCGTCCTAAGAATCCAGCTGTTATCAGTGAAATAGATGGTTTTGTAGAGTTTGGTGAGACCAAGAAGGGTCAGAGGGTAATTATTGTGCGTTCGCCTACGGGAATGCAGAGAGAGTATGTTATACCGCATGGTAAACATCCCAATGTTTATAAGGGAGATCGTGTCAGCGCCGGCCAACAGCTTACGGATGGGCCAGTGGTACTGCAGGATATATTAAGGGTATGTGGGGATAAGATTCTCCAGGAGTACCTTGTTAATGAGATACAGGAGGTTTATCGTCTGCAAGGGGTACATATTAATGACAAGCATATTGAGTTAATAATCAGACAGATGCTTAAGAAGGTACGTATTGAAGATCCTGGAGATACGGAGTTCTTGCCTGGTGAATATGTGGATAAATGGAAATTTAAACAGGAGAATGCCCGCATAAAGAAAAAGGGTGGTAAGCCGGCATCAGCCACACCGCAATTACAAGGGATAACGAAGGCTTCTTTAAATACAGAGAGTTTTATTTCTGCGGCGAGCTTTCAGGAGACTACCAGGGTTTTAGCAGATGCAGCCGCTTCCGGAAAGCAGGATGGATTATACGGATTAAAGGAAAGTGTTATTGTAGGAAAGTTGATACCAGCTGGAACAGGGTTTACGCAACATCGTGAAGTGGAGATGGTAAAAGAGACGCAAGGGGCCGAGAAGGACACTAAGAAGGAATCCAAAGAGAGAGCAGATAAACAAGAATAATGCCTACTATTTCGCAATTAATCAGGAAGGGTAGAATTAGCAAGACCAAGAAATCAAAATCACCGGCTCTGAAGTTTTCTCCTCAGAGGAGAGGGGTGTGTATACAGGTACGTACGATGACTCCTAAGAAGCCAAATTCAGCTCTTCGTAAGATTGCTCGTGTTAGGTTGACTACAGGTATTGAGGTTACAGCGTATATCCCCGGAGAAGGCCATAATCTCCAGGAGCATTCTATAGTTTTAGTAAGAGGGGGTAGGGTTAAGGATCTACCGGGTGTGCGTTATCATATTGTACGCGGCACATTGGATACTGCAGGGGTTGCAGAGAGAAAGAAATCTCGCTCCAAGTATGGAGCAAAGAGACCTAAGTAGATAAAAGGGGAAGTTTATGAGAAGGCGAAAGGCTCAAGAGAGAGAGGTAATGCCAGACCCCAAATTTAACAGCAAGGTAGTTAGTAAATTTATCAACATGGTGATGTTAAGGGGGGAAAAGAGTATTGCCCAGAGAATAGTTTACGGAGCCCTTGATATAATCAAACAAAAAACCAACGAGCCAGATGTATTGAAGGTTTTTTATAAGGCCTTAGATAATGCTCGTCCACATTTAGAGGTGAAATCACGCAGAATCGGAGGGGCTACATATCAGGTTCCCGTAGAGGTAAATAAGGCAAGGGGTATTTCGCTGGCTTTACGCTGGGTGCGAGATTTCGCACGTACAAAAAAGGGAAAACCCATGGAAGAGAAACTGGCTGATGAGTTGCTTGCTGCGTATAGGGGCGAAGGAGCCACGATTAAAAAAAGAGATGATCTTCATAAGATGGCAGAGGCAAACAGGGCCTTTGCGCATTTTAGATGGTAACGAGGATTTTGATTTTGATATGGAATTAAAAAATATTCGTAATATTGGATTTATAGCCCATATTGATGCGGGGAAGACAACTACCACCGAGCGAATATTGTATTTTACAGGTAGGTCTCATAAGATTGGGGAGGTAGATTTAGGTACCGCCGCTATGGATTGGATGGTGCAGGAGCAGGAACGAGGCATTACTATTACTGCTGCTTCGACTACCTGTTTATGGCGTGGTTATCAGATAAATATAATTGATACACCGGGACACGTTGATTTTATAGTAGAGGTAGAGAGGTCATTGAAGGTCTTAGATGGCGCGGTGGTTATTTTTTGTGCGGTGGGCGGAGTGGAGCCTCAATCCGAGACAGTATGGCGACAGGCAGATAGATATAATGTAGCACGCCTGGCTTTTGTGAATAAAATGGATAGAATCGGCGCAGATTTTTTTACTACTGTTGAACAGATGCACAGTCGTTTAGGAGCCAATGCCGCTGCCATACAGATCCCATATGGATACGAGGAGAATTTTAAAGGAGTTATCGATTTAATTAATGAGAATTTGGTTTATTATCCCGATGATACAGGTAAAAGTTTTGAAGTTCTACCTATACCTGAGGAATATAGTAATGAATCTAAAAGATATCGTGAGATCCTTATTGAAAAATTAGCTGAGGCCGATGAGTGCATAATGGATAAATTTGTTCATGCAAAACCAATTGAGACCCAAGAGATAAAGGATGCCATCCGTCGAGCTACATTGGCTAATAAATTTATTCCGGTAGCCTGTGGTTCATCCTTAAGAAATAAGGGGATTCAGTTATTGTTAGATCAAATTTGCGATTATCTTCCAGCTCCCTGTGATGTGCCGGCCATAAAAGGAATAGAGCCCGTATCTGGGGATTACGAAGAGAGAACAGTATCGAAAGATGCTCCTTTTTGTGCTCTGTGTTTTAAGATTATGAGCGATCCTTATGTGGGGCGCCTTAATTTTATTCGTGTTTATTCAGGTAGCTTATCAACTGGCACCTATGTTTACAATGCCACCCAGAGGCTAAAGGAACGCGTAACAAAGATAGTACGAATGCATGCGAATCGTCAAGAGATTATTGATTCCACTGAAGCAGGTGATATTGCGGCGATAATTGGATTGAAGGAAACTAAGACCGGCGATACGCTCTGCGATGAGGATGAGCCGATAATCTTGCAAAAGATACGCTTTCCCGAGCCGGTCATCTCTATGAGTATTGAACCAGGCAGCAAGGAGAATCAGGACAAGCTGGGATTCGCCTTGAAGAAGTTATCGGAAGAGGACCCTACATTTTCAGTACGTTATAATTCAGATACGGGCCAGACCCTTATATCCGGTATGGGGCAGTTGCATCTTGAGGTGGCGGTAGACAGAATCATGCGTGAATATAATATCGATGCTAAGATAGGGCAGCCTCAGGTGGCTTATCGAGAGACAATAACCAGGAAGGTCATTTCTATAGGGAAATTTGTGCAACAGACGGGTGGGCGTGGGCAGTATGGGCATGTGATACTGCAGATGCAGCCTCAGGATACCCCCGGTATGGGAATTACATTTGAAGAGAAGATTAAAAGCGGAGCGATTCCGCATGAATTTATTCCTGCGGTTGAAGAGGGGGTGAGGCTTAGCGCTAGAAGCGGGTGTTTAGCAGGATATCCTGTCACTGATATAGCCGTTACCTTAATGGATGGCTCTTATCATGAAGTAGATTCTTCTGAGCTGGCTTTTCAGATGGCAGCAGGTATGGCTTTTAGCGATGGTCTGAAAAAGGGCGGGTCGATACTTCTAGAACCCATAATGGATTTGGAGATAATTGTTCCCGAGGAATATATGGGTCAGGTTCTGGGTGATTTGAATGGTCGAAGAGCCAAGGTTACAAATCTGATTCAAAAAAAACAACTAAGATTTATCCATGTTTTTGTTCCTTTGGCTGAGTTATTTAATTATGCAACGATATTAAGGTCTCTTACCCAGGGTCGTGGTTCTTATACTATGGAGCCCTCGTATTATGCCGAGGTGCCTGCAAATATAGCAGAGAAGGTTATTGGTTTGGGGGTTTCCACAGCCAGGTATTAAATCAAGGTAAACCCCGTACCCAAGCAAAAGGAGGTAAAGATGGCGAAGGAGAAATTTGTTAGACAGAAGCCACACTTAAATATTGGAACTATCGGTCACGTTGATCATGGGAAGACAACATTAACCTCAGCGATTACCCTGGTATTAAATAAGAAAGGTTTAGCTGAAGCCAGAAGCTTTGATTCAATAGATAATGCACCGGAAGAGAAGGAAAGAGGAGTAACCATTAATATTGCTCATGTAGAGTATCAGACAGATACCAGGCATTATGCTCATATTGATTGTCCAGGGCACGCCGATTACATCAAGAATATGATTACCGGCGCTGCGCAGATGGACGGAGCAATACTGGTAGTTTCTGCTGCCGATGGCCCGATGCCTCAGACCCGCGAGCATATATTATTAGCCCGCCAGGTTAATGTTCCTTCAATAGTAGTATTTCTCAACAAGATTGATATGGTATCCGATAAGGAGCTTATTGATCTGGTAGAGATGGAGGTCAGGGATTTATTGTCCAAATACAATTTTCCAGGGGATAAGACGCCTATAATAAAAGGTAGCGCATTGAATGCAATGAATTGCGGGTGCGGCAAGGATGATTGCGCTAATTGCAAACCCATCCTGGATCTGATGAAGGCAGTGGATGAATTTGTCCCCTTGCCAAAAAGAGAACTGGATAAACCATTCCTTATGGCAGTAGAAGATGTTTTTACAATTGAGGGTAGAGGAACAGTGGGGACAGGTAGAGTTGAACGAGGCAAAATCAAGTTGAATGATGAGGTTGAAATTGTCGGCTTGCATCCAGAACCAAGAAAGAGCGTTATAACCGGCATTGAGATGTTTAGGAAGATTCTGGATGAGGCTCAAGCAGGGGATAACGTTGGTTTGCTTTTAAGAGGCGTAGAGAAAAAAGAGTTGCAGCGCGGCATGGTAGTGGCAGCACCAAAATCTATAACTCCACATACCAAATTTAAAGCGCAGGTTTATGTATTAACTAAAGAAGAGGGCGGTAGGCATACACCATTTTTCAGCGGATATCGCCCACAATTTTATTTTCGTACCACAGACGTTACCGGTACGGCAAAACTACCTCAGGGGGTAGAGATGGTAATGCCCGGCGATAATGTTAATCTGGAGGTAGAGTTGATTGTACCTATTGCCTTGGAAAAAGAATCCAGATTTGCTATTCGTGAGGGCGGACATACCGTTGGGGCAGGTGTAGTTTCTGAGGTAATAGAATAAATAATATATAAGAAACGCAACATATTAAACTATATGAAGACGGTGGGATATATAGCATATTCTCTCTATAATTAATAATGTAGAAGGCAATGGAAAAGATACGCATTAAACTTAAGGCTTATGATCATCGCCTGCTAGATCAAGCAGTATATGATATAGTACAGACAGTACGGCGTACAGGGGCGATATTGCGCGGTCCTATTCCTTTGCCGACCAAAAGAGAGGTATATACTGTTTTGCGTTCGCCAGTTATAGACAAGAAGTCTCGTGAGCAATTCGCGCTCTATATTCATAAGAGGCTATTGGAGATTTTAGAGCCGACGGCCAAAACAGTAGATGCGTTAAGAAAACTGAATCTGCCTGCCGGTGTAGATGTGGAGATAAAATAATGGTGAGGCTGGTTGGGAAAAAGATAGGCATGACACATATTTTTAACGCAGAGGGCAAGAGGTGTCCGGTTACGGTCATTGAAATGGAACTACCCGAGAGCTCTGAGTCTAATTCGGCGGACATATTCAAGGTAGGTGACTTTGTAGATGTTACAGGCATATCCAAAGGAAAGGGGTTTCAGGGTGGTATGAAGCGCTGGAATTGGAGCGGGAGCCCTAAATCTCATGGCTCTATGTCGCATCGTCGTGTTGGTTCAATAGGCTCCAGCGCAGCTCCCAGTAGAGTTCTAAAGGGTAGACATATGCCAGGACATATGGGGAATCAGAGGGTTACTGTTCAAAATCTTCGGATAGTTAAATTTGATAAGGATAATAATCTATTGGCTGTAAAGGGCGCAGTGCCTGGTTCTAAAAATAGCAAATTGATTATTGGTAAGGCTAAGAAGAAGGTCTCCACTCAGGAAGAAAAGGAGATAGAAAAGGAATCGCAAGCCAAAGACAGCAAGACAGAGACCGCTGCGACAGAAAAGAAATAAAGAATGCACAAGGTACCAGTTTATAATCAACAAGGCAAACGGATAAAAGAGATAGAGTTAGACTCCAGTGTTTTTGACGGAGAGGTCAATCAGGCTGTTTTGTATCAGGCGATTTTAATGTATAGAGCCAATCGCCGTAAAGGATTAGCCTCTACTAAAACCAGAGGAGAGGTTTCGGGTGGCGGCAGGAAGCCCTGGCGTCAGAAGGGTACTGGGCGTGCCCGTGTAGGGTCTATTCGTTCTCCTATCTGGCGGAAAGGCGGCGTTGTGTTCGGACCACACCCTCGTGATTACAGTTATACATTGCCCAAAAAAATAAAAATAGCCGCCTTAAAATCCAGCCTTAATGCTAAACTGAATGATAACAATCTGATAATTCTGGAGGATATAAAAATCAATAACCCCAAGACAAAAGAGGCCGTTAAGGTATTATCCCATTTGAAGCTAAATGGCAGAAGGATACTTATAGCCCTGGGGGAGGTAGAGGACAATTTAAAATTGAGTTTTAGAAATATTGGCCATCTGGATGTAGTTAGAGCCTCTGATGCTAATGCCTATGAGGTTCTGAGGGCGCAGAAGTTAATTGTTAATCTGAACGCACTGGAGATTTTGATTAACAGAATAAAGGGTACGCAATGAAATCAGCATATCAGATAATCAAGGCTCTGTTGAGAACCGAGAAGTCGACGAGGCAGGAGGCAGAAGGCAAATATCTATTTTTGGTAGATAATCGGGCCGGAAAGTTAGAAATTAAAAAAGCGGTCCAAGAGATTTATAAGGTAAAGGTTAATAAGGTAAATACCCTTATATTGCCAGGTAAATTGAGAAGGGTTAGATATCAACTGGGTAGAACGCCGGATTATAAAAAGGCAATTGTAACACTTGCGCAAGGGCAGAAGATAGAAGTGAGTTAAATCCTTCTATTATAATAACGACATATTAAAT
>JAOZPD010000102.1 GCA_029932935.1 Candidatus Omnitrophota bacterium
GCAAGGCAAAGCAAAGCGCAGCCGGGGCTTCCGCAAGAGGAAAACCCGGCTTTTTTTAAGTCTAAGGAAAGGAGGTGAGAAAAGCTAAATTAGAACGAGCGATAAGCAGACAATAGAGAAAGAGAATAGGGTGTGATATGTTTGGGTGTATATCAAAAAAGGAGGTATTAAAATGAGAAAGGCAGCATTGATAATGTTAATTGGTTTGGTTGCGGTAAGTCTATCGAGCGTATACGCAGCAGACTTGCAGGTTTACAATGATAATGGTCAACTAGTACCTAAAACAGTGGCTTCTGCTGTGGGATTAAAACCAGCATACGATGTTACCAGGGCACCTATTAAGATAACGGCAGAGTTAAAAGGGGTTTCTCTGGGCATTTCGCTTTCGGCTACAGAGATTAACTGGACCATAAGGTCACCAGGGAACTATATGACGCCAGCGATAATAATAAAAGGCAGGAAGAATAGTTTTGCCAGAAATCTCAATATGTATGTAAAGGGAGCCAATGATCTCAAGAGTGGATATAGGTTTGCCCCGGATATAGGTTCTCCTATTGCAAGAGAGATACCTACCAGTTATTGTTTAAGAAGTGGAACATCGATTACCTCTCTGCCCAGGCCCAATGAATTTGTGCCTGCACAAAAATTCAATGGTACGCATAGGATACAAGGTGCACAGGCGACTCTCTGGAATAGGCTGGAGATTAAGAGTACTGTTCCCACTCCCTGTAAAGACAGTGCCTCCTGTAGAGCCAATGAGGCCGATTGGTTACCAAATATAAAATATTCTGATGAGTTTACCGTAACCTTTTCGGCATTACTATAAAGACAATATAACTAGGAGAGTAATCTCTAATAAATGAAGAGAGAGATCATCATTCTCTCTCTTCATTTATTTTAAGGAAACCTTTGTTGTTCTGCAATCAACGTAGTATAATATGATATATGAAATATTTCGTTTATATCTTTCTTATGGGTTGCATTCTCTTTCACGCTCTGCTGTTAGATACCCAGGCTGCTTCTGAGACACAGTTTATGATTACTCCCTCAATAGTAGATTTGAGCATCTTAAGAGGGGGTGTCAAGATGTTCCCTTTAGAGATTACCAATCTTAGTAGAGAGAAAGGGTCAAGATTCCGTATTTATGTTCAGGACTTAAAAATGAGAAGAGATGGTAGTATTGAATTTCTTCCCTCTGGAGCAACAGACCGTTCGTGCGCTAGGTGGATTATCCTTACGCCTACAGAAGTTACGGTAGGCCCCAATAGCAGTACGAAAATAGTTGCTAAGATTGCTCCGCCGGCCTCTATTACAGCAGGGGGTTATTACGCCGCTATTATCTGTGAATTCTTGCCGGGTGAACAAGGAGCTTTAGAGCAGGGAGTGAAGATTACCTGGAGGATGGCTTCTTTAGTCAGATTGATTGTGACGGGAGGAAGATTGATAAAAAAGATAAGGATAGAAAACCTGAAATTAGAGTTTTCTGGAAGGGAAAGGACAGAGGGTATCACATTCCTTGCCTCTCTTAAGAATGGAGGGAATATACATGTTCATACCGAGGGTCGTCTTATAGTAAGGACTGCGGATAGAAGACGAAAGGGTCAGGTGTGTTTTGACGTAGGTACGGGCACAGTGTTGCCAGGTGGTATACGTGATTTCGCGGCTATATATGATAGATTCCTGCCAGCAGGAGAATATATAGCAGAGGCAATCTTTAGATATGGCGGCTATAATCCGGTGAGAACTGAGATCCCTTTCTCGGTTACCATGAATAGAGGCAGAGGGATTGATACGGATGAAGAGAGTCACATTGTAATCTTGGAGCCTATAGTCATTAAACCGTCATTTTTGGAGTTTGAGATACCCGCCGGAGGTTTTCATACGGGTAGTATCACCATTCTAAACCAGATGGAGGAATCCGTGTTGATCAAGGTAAGTGTTGTAGGGGGGCAGGCAGACAAAGACGTAGAGGAGATATCGAGCCCTGATATTGTAGATTGGCTTAATGTTAGTCCTTCCGAGTTTACCCTTACTCCTAGCAGAGCAAAGAGGGTTATTTTAAGATTCACTATTCCCGAAAAAATGAGCGGCTTGAGAATATTTAGAATACTATTTACGCCCATATTGGATAATGACCAGACAGGTATATCTTCCGTAGAGGCAACGGTTCGGTTAAACATCCCTGATTTTACTCAATAGAAATCACATCCTATTTATCTTGTTTCCTCTACAGCCTTCTTTATTAATAAAATATATCTATTCTATAATAATAGGAGTGTTTATTGATCCGGTCTTTAGATGGTATATGGTATCCAAGATAGCATTATTGAATTTAGATTTTATTTGACAACAGATATTATATATGTTATATGTACAATAAGTGTACAATAAGTAATATCTATCAAATATCAAAGCGAATCAAGAAGGAAGAGGGGAAATGGCAGAGCTAATCTCGATAAAGGATATTGTAAAAAGCTATAACCTATCTTATCAAATGGTGAATCATTATACTAGGATGGGTCTGTTGAATGTGGTTGAAAGAAAAGGATATAAGAGGCTGTATGATAAGAGGCAAACCGAAGAGCATATTAAGAAGATTATTAGATTAAAAAAACAAGGATATACATTACCTTTGATTCGAGACCAATTTATAAATGAAGGCAATAAACGGAAATAGAGATAGGATTGTTGATAATAAGTCATTGCGATGGATAAAACGGAAGGCGTAGTCGCGATTAATAGGCACATTAAGGACTTAATATCCTTTTTGGTTTTTACTATTATTTTTTTATTAGTCTCGGGTTTTTATGTGTATTCATCGGCTCAGGAGTATGGCAATAGGCAGCCCTCACCTTTAGTTACAAATGTTTTTTATGAGACGGATATCAGAGAGGCACTACGGGATCTATCTGCTCAGACTGGAGTGAAGATTATCCCCGATGAGACAGTCCAGGGTATAATCTCCGTAGAATTGAAGGAAACCCCTCTGGAGGATGCCTTAAAAATAATATTAGCTCCCGGAGGATATGTATTTCGCAGGATGCCTGAGGGATATTATTTGGTGGGTTCGGCAAAACCCTCTAGTCCCTCTTTTAATCTCTTAACCACAACCGAATATATTAAGCCTAATTATATCAAAGCGAAAGACGTTCCCAGACTCGTATCCAGTTTTTTTGATCCTTATATTCAAATTAACGAAGATACCAATACCCTCACCATAACTGCCTCTCCAGATATTATAGCGAGATTTAGGCAGGATTTGGCTAAAATTGATCAGCCCCCACGCCAGATAATGATTGAGGCCTTGGTGGTAGAGTTATCTGAGGAGGGTAAGAAGTCTTTAGGGGTTATATGGGGGCCCATGACTGAGGAGGGCTTTTCTGTTTATCCGCCATCGGATTTGGAATATAGTAAAATGGAGAATAAAGGGAGTTATACTATCTCCGGGACTCTCTCTTATGATTTTCTGCTGCGATTGAATACCTTGATATCGCAAGGTAAGGCAAAGATACGCGCTAATCCTCGCGTGGCCACCCTGGAGGGTAGAGAGGCGCAGATTTATATTGGGAAAGAAGAATGGTATTTAATAAACGTAGGTACAGGTACCCAGGCATATTATACCCTACAGTCGATACCCACGGGTGTTGTATTAAAGATTACTCCTTATGTCGCTGATGATAAAGAGATTACAGTTATGATTGCTCCGGAGGTTAGCGAGGTTGTGGGTAAGGGGGCTACAAATCTACCAGTGGTGACTAAGCGTACTGCCTCTACGGTTGTGAGGGTTAATGATGGAGAGACTATAGCTATTGGCGGCTTGCTTCAGGAGGAGAGCCGTGAGATTAAAACAAGGACGCCGTTGCTTGGTAGCATTCCTTTCGTAGGCGGCCTTTTTCGTCATAAAAAGGTAGTTACAGAAAATAAGGAAGCGATTATTTTTATAACCCCCCATTTAATGGAAAAGGATGTAGAGTTTCTGGATACGAGAGAAATAAAGATTCAAGAGAAAAACAAAGATTCAGAATTAAAAGATGTTATTTTCTATGACCGGGAGGAGAGATTAAAGGATTATTACTCTTATATTGCTAAAATTATTCGGGCTAAAACCCGCCTTCCTCGTGTATCTGGGTTAAAAGAGTCCAAGGAGATAGTGTTAGAGTTTACTATATCCTCGGATGGAGAAATTAAACAGGTTAGTGTCATCAAATCATCGGGAAATTCTCTTTTAGATTCAGCAACCATCCAGGCAATTAAAAGCCTTTCTTATCTTCCGCCATTTCCAGAGGGTATCGATTTTTCTAAGCTTACCTTCTCTTTACCGATCAGATACGAGCGATACGAATATTAAGCAACATATCGTCTATATCAATACCAGAATTAATAATCTATAATGGAATATTGACAACATCTCTGAGGTTCTTTTATGCAGCAATGAGCATCTATGCCAGTATTTTATCGGTTTATTTAGGAGAATATAGTGATATAATTTTATATGATGTATGTCTGATAATATAAAACTACAAAAATAAAATGCACAAGGGGCAGCAAAAATATGTTTTTCTATTGATCCTGATTGTATTAATCGGGATTGGGATAA
>JAOZPD010000103.1 GCA_029932935.1 Candidatus Omnitrophota bacterium
CTTTAATCCCCTAAGTATGGCTATGGTATCCTCCACATTTGGTTGGTCCACATAGACTGGTTGAAATCTTCTCTCTAAGGCAGCGTCCTTTTCGATATGCTTGCGGTACTCATCAAGGGTAGTCGCTCCGATACAACGCAGCATTCCCCTAGCCAAGGATGGCTTTAACATATTAGACGCATCGATTGCTCCCTCGGCCGCTCCGGCGCCTACTAATGTATGTAGTTCATCAATAAAAAGAATGATCTGACCATCGGCAGCCTCGATCTCCTTCAATACCGCCTTCAGCCTATCCTCAAATTCACCCCGGAACTTGCTGCCCGCAACCAGGCTTCCCAAATCGAGAGCGATTATGCGTTTCTTTTTCAGGCCCTCAGGTACATCCGCCTGGGCTATCCTCTGTGCCAGACCCTCTACAATTGCCGTCTTACCCACACCGGGTTCCCCGATTAATACTGGATTATTTTTTGTGCGACGCAGAATCACCTGAATAATACGACGAATTTCCTCATCGCGCCCTATCACCGGGTCTAATTTACCGCGATTAGCTAATTCCGTCAAATCTCGACCAAATTTCTCAAGAGGCCTAAATTTACTTTCAGGATTAGTATCGGTAACCCTCTGATTACCACGTATCTCCTTCAAGGCCGACAAGATCGCCTCTCTTTTTATAGATAATATATCCGGTATTAGCTCAGAAAGCCCCAATAGTAAATGCTCGCATGATATATATTCATCCTTTAAGAAAGATGCCTCTCTCTCTGCCTTATTTAACGCCTGATTGAGTTGATTAGAAAGATAGAGATTTACAGTCTGGCCATACTGCTTTGGCTTCTCCTCCAACCTAGCTTCTATCTTTTTTAACAGGGGATATACAGGAACGGATGACCTTTCTAAAATCTCAGGTACGATTGTATCCGCCTGTCTAAGCAGAGAATAAAGCAAATGCTCGCAATCCACCTGCTGATGATTATAGTCTTGAGCAATCTTAGCCGCCTGCTCAATTGCCTCCTGTGCCTTTATAGTAAATTTTTCCATCTTCATTTAGGGACATCCTCTTTGCTATTCAAGGGACATCCTTTAAGCTGAACTTAAAGGTGTCCCCTGTAATAGATAATTAAAATCAGGATATTTTATCACATGCATTTTCGACAAAAATCAACCTCTTAATCCTATTTTAAACTTTTGTTTAACAAGGGGACATCCTTCCGTTTATCTCAGGGACATACTCCCGATTAGCTGAAAGGATGTCCCTATTAATTAATTTATATCAACCTTTATTTGTTTGGGTTTTGTTTCTTCCCTCTTAGGCAGCGTTAATTGTAAAACACCATCTTTATAAGTTGCCTTTATATTAGCGGCATCTACATTCGAAGGCAGGGTAAAGCTGCGTTCAAAGGAACCATAAACCCTCTCTATGCGATAAAAGTTATCCTCTTTTACCTCCTGTTCTTTCTTCTTCTCTCCCTTGATGCTCAAAACATCATCCTCCACAGAAACATTGATATCCTTCTGGGTTAAACCCGGTAGATCAGCTTTAATTATAAGGTTATCCTTATTGTCATAGATATCTACCGCTGGGCTCCAGACTGCCTCGCTGAGAGCCTGTCCTTTTTTAACAGACCTGCTCAAAGAGGCATCAAAGAGACGATTCATCTCACGCTGCAACTCCTCCAGATCACGAAATGGATCCCATATATTTGGCGAACGCCATTTTATTAACGACATATCAATCACCTCCTTTGCAAGTTGATGTTTTAACATAGCACTCTAGGCGCCTAAGTGCTAAATTAAACTTAAAAAATTAACCCCTCTCTTCAAGCTCCAAGATCATCTTAACCCCGCTGATATTTACACCCTTATCCTCCATAAGATAATGTATGTATTCCAATTTTCTTATATCTCTTAAAGAATAAAGACGACTTTTTTTACCGATTCTTTTTGGTTTAACAATACCAGCCTTATCCAGAGCACGTAATGTCCACACCGGAAATTCTACCAGTTTACTCACCACACTTATCACATATACAGGTTCATCTGGACTTATCTTTATGTCAAATAAACCCATATTGCCTCACCTTCTAAAGAGTGATTTTGAAATTTTCACTATAAATATAGCATATTTAAACAAATTTGTCAAGATATTTTAAAAAAATTTTTTCGATATCCTAACTAACCTCCTTAACATCTTTATTTTTCAATATGTTACTTAACAAACTCTTTGTAAGATTAACCTCTAATTTAATATCTTTTTCATTGTAATCTATCTTTTTTATTTTAGCTTCCCTGTAGAGAAGGTCGACTATAGACATCTTACTTAAAGGCATAGATAAGACTACTGTAACCATTTGAGGCCGAAGAAAGGACTCAATCATCTTTATGAGTTCCCCTAGATTCTGTTTATTCTTGGCTGAAATACATACAGGATTTAGAAACCTTTCCTTCAACCAATTCAACCACGCCTTATCCTCTAAAAGGTCAATCTTATTCAAAGCGGTTATTAAAGGCTTGTTCGCACAATGCAACTGCTCTAATACTATAAAAACTGCCTTACTCTGTTCCTGTATTCTGGGATGATTGGCATCGAGTACATGTATTAAAATATCAGCCTCAAAGATCTCCTCCAGGGTTGCATGAAAGGCCTCGATAAGATGATGCGGTAGATTATGAAGAAAGCCTACCGTATCAGAAATGACTACCCTCCCTCCTGAGGGTAACTCCAGACGCCTGGTTAAGGGGTCAAGGGTTGTAAAAAGACTATCCTCTATATGCTGCCCTGCTCCTGTTAAGGCATTTAATAAAGTAGACTTGCCAGCGTTTGTATAGCCTACCAGCGCCAGAGATGGCACAGATTCCTCTTTCCTCTTCTTGCGCAGAACCCTGCGATGATTGGTTAAGTGTTTCAAGTCCTGTTTCAATTTAGAAATCCTTTTATGAATGCGCCTACGGTCAACCTCCAGTTTTTGCTCACCCGGCCCCCTAGTACCGATCCCGCCGCCCAAACGAGAAAGTATTATACCCTTACCCACTAAACGGGGGAGAAGATACTCCAACTGAGCCAACTCTACCTGCATCTTTCCTTCTGGGGAATGAGCATGCCTGGCAAAGATATCCAGGATAAGTTGAGTACGGTCTAATGTCTTCTTTCCGATAATCTCCTCCAGATTCCTCTGCTGCGTCCCGGAAAGATCGTGGCTAAAAACCACTGTATCTATATCCTCCTCCTGACATAAAAGCGCTATCTCCTCGGTCTTTCCCTTCCCGATAAAAAGATCGGGCGTAGGGCGCTCACGGACACAAAATATCCTATCCACGGCCTGGCCATTAGCCGTCTTCACTAATTCTTCTAACTCCTGCTGGACATCATGCCTCGGCCAACTGTGTTCTTCATGCTTTAACTCTACCGTCACCAGAAGACACCTCTCCATATCTACTCCTTATCAATCAAATCCTGTATTAACCTTAAGGCCGATTTAAAATCAGTTATCTCAACCCAAGTAATACGCCTATCCCTCCTGAACCAGGTTAGCTGACTTTTAGCGTATTGCCTGGTATGTCTCTTTATCAGATCCTTTGCCTCTATCAGGCTATATTTGCCCTCTAAATATCCTTTGATTTCCTTAATCCCGATAGCACAAGAGGCCGTCTTACTCAACCCATCTCTCAATAATGACTTAACCTCCTTAACAATACCTTTCCTGAACATCCTATCCACTCGTGTATCTATCCTGGCGTAAAGCTCATCCCGCGCCCTACATAAACAAAACATCTTCACATTATAATCTCTGGCTATGCCGCGACGTCTCTTCTGCCATTCAGAAATCGGCCTGCCGCTGTATATCCATACCTCCAGCGCACGAATTATCCGTTTTAAATCATTAGGGTGTATCCTCTTTGTTGCCCCGGGATCTACCCTCTGCAGGCGCCTATAGAGACAACCGGAGCCTTTACGCTCGGCCTCTTTATAGAGAGCCTCCCGTATCTCCTTATTCTGCCCCGGCCCCCTAAAGATGCCGTCTAATACAGAACTGGCATAAAAGCCCGTACCACCCACAAACAACGGGACCCTGCCTCTCTTTAATATCTCCTTAACCGCCATTAATGCATCCTGCCTGTATAAAGAGGCGTCATATTCCTCTTGCGCAGAGATGATATCAATAAGGTGATGCCTGAGTTGTCTTCTTATCGATAGTGATGGCTTAGAGCTGATGATATCCATTTTCTTATAAATCTGCATTGAATCACAAGAGATAATCTCGGCATTTATTCCCTTGGCAAGCCTGATGGCAAGCTCTGATTTGCCTGCGGCAGTCGGACCGAGAAGGAAAATTATCTTCGGCTTGGACATCTCTTTGACTTTCTCTTAGATATCTCTTTCTGGAGATTGAGGATAATCTGATGCCTGCGCTCTTTCTCACCCTTAGGCACATCATCTTCGTATGCCTGAGCCAAGGTATGTGGACGGGGAGAATATTTAAAAATATAAGCGCAATCAAATTCTATCTCTCTTATCAGATTATAGGTACCCTGGAAGTCCCGCTCTGTCTCACCAGA
>JAOZPD010000104.1 GCA_029932935.1 Candidatus Omnitrophota bacterium
CTATATTGGCAGGGATATAAGCCGCAGCCAGACTCGCTAATCCTATACCTATCAGCATCCACCATAATACCATATTGGCCAGAGAAACCGAACCGGCAAATACACCCTTTATATCCTGGATTATACGAGAAAGCGTAAATCTATATGAACCGAGCCTTGCCTTCAAATCATTAATTATGGAAAATCCCTCCTCCAGTTCCTTAATATTTTTATTGCTCTCTATCAGGTTGCGGGATTCTAGAAACTGATATATAAAACCCGTTATCACTGCTACCAGCAAGGCACAGAATATAATATATAATGCCTTTAAACCAAAAAATCCTATCAGCAATACAGTAAGGGGCAAATTCGCCCAGGGACTGGCCAGAAGAAAAGAGATTACCGCTGGATTAGACGCCCCCTTTTTATGTAACTCGATAGAGAGAGCCAGTATGCCATGGCTGCAAGCACTCATAAAGAATCCCAGGATAACAGAATAGAATATGGTTCTCCTTCTGGGCTTTGCCAGGATATGCGTTACATACTCCCTGGGTATGAAATAATCTATAACTCCGCCCAGAGCCAAACCCAGTAAAATAGCCCACCATATCCGGGAGGTATACATTAACAAGGATGCTCCAAAAGGCCTCAGGACAGGAAAGGTATACGAGAGGATATAAGACACAATCAATATAAAAGATACTATTATTGTTTTGTTTGTGTACCATTTGCTCCTGCTGTGAGACACACAAACATTCATTCCTGCATCCTTAGCCTCTTGCTGCCCCATGAATTTATCTAAGCATACCTGACTGCAGAAATAATAATCCTCTCCCTCCCTGCTAAATTTTAAACCCCTTGCCTCATCCACGCTCATGCCGCAGATAGGATCTCTTGCCATATACCGCCTCTCCTGTTCAGGCACTTATTCTATCAGAAGTAAGTAGATTTTCCAATAAAGAATTAAATCCACTCGATTTAATCCTCAGAGATAGATTCTGTCTCCGTGCTCATCAAAGAGATAAACACGGCTAAAATCTATATTGAAGCGAACTGATTTTCCTGTCTTTACAACCATTCTATCCCTCAATCTAACATTTATCTCAATCGTAGGGCTTAATCTCAAATGAACAAAGCTATCCTCTCCTATCGTCTCAATAAACATTATCTCTGCCTCGTTCTGACCATCACTTGATAACTCTATGCCTGAGGGGCGAACGCCTAAATATACCTTTTTATTAATCAGCTCATTAAGTCGTTTGTTTACTTCGCAGGTAAGCCTGAGTTTAAAATTATCCATCTCAAGACTCAATTCCTTATCCTCCCTGATTAATCTCAATTCGATTATATTCATAGGGGGGATCCCTATAAACTTAGCGACAAATAAATTTCTGGGGTTTTGATATAGCTCTATGGGGTCGGAGATCTGTTGTATACAGCCATCATTTATAACTACTACCATCTCTCCCAGAACCATCGCTTCGACCTGGTCATGCGTTACATAAACTACCGTTCTCTTGAGCTGCCTGTGAAGTTTAATGAATTCGGCACGCAACTCAATACGCAATCTTGCATCCAGGTTTGATAGCGGCTCGTCAAATAAAAAGAGTCGCGGCTCTCTGGCTATAGCACGACCGGTGGCTACACGCTGCCTCTGACCTCCGGATAATTCCTTAGGGAAGCTATTAAGCTTATCTTCTATATTTAATATCCTGCTTACCCGCTCAATCCTGCTCCTTATCTCATCATCATTAAAGCCTTTTACACGCAACCCAAAGGCCATATTCTCAAATACAGAGAGATGGGGATACAAAGCGTAGTTCTGGAACACCATGGCAATGTCTCGCTTATGAGACGCTAATTTAGTAATGTCTTTGTCTCCCAGATATATCCTGCCCGTAGTGGGCTCTTCCAGACCGGCAATCAGATTCAGGAGAGTAGATTTACCGCATCCTGATGGCCCAAGTATCACACAAAACCTCCCGTCAGGAATCTCCAAGTTAATATCAGATAATGCCCACAGCTTACCGAAACGTTTAGAAATATTCTCCAACCTTAAGACAGCCATATCTAACTTATATATCTTACAGAAATCTACCCCTTTATTGCCCCGCTAAGATAACCGGGCCTTATATATCTCTGGAATATAAAACTCAGTAACAAAACGGGGAGGGTGATAATTACTGCATAGGTAGAGGAATAGAACAAGTCTCCCCGTGAAATATAATAATACATCTTCAGTGGCATAGTCGGTCTTGCTAAACAGAGATAAGAAGCGAATATGAACTCATCCCAGGAAAGGAGGAATGAAAATATGCCAGCGACTGTTATCCCGCCCAGTGAAAGCGGGAGAACGACCTTAGTTATCGCCCTCATCCGTGAGCAACCATCAATCCGTGCCTGCTTCTCCAACTCCTCAGGGAAACCAGAGAATACACCCACAAGAATAAAACAACTCACAGGTAAAATCCTGATCAAGTGTGCCATAACAAGACCTGCTACAGTGTCAAAAAGCCCTATCTTGATAAAGGCAATTGCTACGGGGAGTGCAATGCTGACCTCTGGAATCATACGTGTTATAAAAATAGCGATAATCAAAATATATCTAATCCGATAGTTAAATTTTGAAATAGCATAGGCCGCCGGCACAGAAAACAACAGCGCCGCCAGACTGGCCAATGATGCGGTAATCAAGCTTTTCTTAAGCGGGTAGAGGAAATTGCTGCCCGAAGAGAACACATTACTGAAATGGCCGAGCGTAAAATCTCGTATGAGATAGGATGGATGGGATGAGAATATATCAGAGGGAGAACTCATGGAAATCTTAAGCATTACATACAAAGGAAAAAGCAGGAGTAATCCCAGAAGGATCAAAATACCGAATATACAAAACTGCCTCATTAAACTCATTCTCATACTGCCGCCATACCCCTCTTACCCACAACCTTAATGTAAATAATTACTGCCGCCATAATCATCATCAAGAGTATTACAGAACTAGCTGCAGATAGATAGGCATTATTATATTCCACATATTCCAGATAAGCATATGTTCCGATAACCTTCAGATTTTGCCCCATCAGAATCAGGGGTAGTGCAAATATTCTAAAAGCATCTATACCGCGAATAATTACTGCAGCAGTGATAAATGGGGTAAGCATAGGTAGGGTAATGCGTCTAAAGATATAGAAATTATTCGCACCATCTATACGGGCAGAGCGATACAAATTTCTATCAATCGACTCAAGCCCTGAAAGAAATATCAACATAACAATAGGGGTAACCTTCCAGCAATCGGCTAATGCAATCATCAATAACGACTTAAACCCCCCGGACATCCAGTAAATTGGCGAATCTATCAATGAGACATCGGTCAATATCCGATTAATCCATCCGGAACTTGAAAAGAGATAACTCATAATCACACCTACAACCACCGTGGGGATGGCTAAGGGAAGAATAAATATTGGCTTTATCCACCTTATGCCCCTTAGGCCGGAGGAGAATATCAGGGCTAAAATGAAACCCATACCTATCTCAAGAGCAAGGCTTACTAGCGCAATAAATACGGTATTCAAAAACGCCCTTCTAAATCCCACATCTAACAGGAGGTGTTTATAATTGGAAAGACTAAAACCCGATCCGCTTATATGCTGAAAGCTCAAGATAATATTACGTAATATAGGAAGCACTGTAAGAACAAATATGAGCAATAATAGCGGGGTAATCATAATTATCTCAAAATAATATCTCTTCAGCCCTCTTATAAAGTGCATATTATTGATAAATACCCCTCTCCCTCTCCATCCTCTCCTTATAGAGGTTAAGCGTTTCTTCTACCGGCGCACCCTCCAGAACAATAGCACGGAAGGCCTCAGTAACATATTTCTCATACACAGGCCACCAGGTAATATTCTCCCTGAATACGCCGTGCCTTAAGGCTTGTGTAACCGATTCAAAATAGGGCCTCTGCCATTCTTCAACCTCAGCATATGCATCATCTCTTATAGACGGCCAGCTGAGCCGGGACACCAACATCTCCTGGATCCGCCTTGACTGCATAAAGAATATAAACTCCAGTGCCAGCGCCTTATTTTTGGAATTAGCGGGGATGCCAAATACATCTCCGCCTATTACATGGAATTCTCCTGCCGGACCGCTCCATCCGCTGTAGGTCTTTATAAAATCTAGCCCATATCTCTTAACCAATATGGTTATCCCGAACGGCCAATTTGCTGCCAGATAGGCCTCCCCCCTGGCCAGAATATCGTTAGTCGTATCCCACTTTGCCCTCCTGGACTCTATCGACAGATAAGGACTAAGTGCCTGAAGAAAATCAAATGCCTCCCGGCAACCCTGATCATTAAAGGCGTATGGACTACCGCCGGCCTGGATAATAAACTCATATACCTGGGTAGCAGTAGGATTGCCGCCAAAGCCCTTAATCAATATCCTACCCGTACCCTCTTCCTGCTTGAATCTCTTACCCACCTCGATCAACTCACCCCAGTTCCTCGGTGGCTTTAAATTATATTTATTAAATATCCTCTCATTATAATATACAATCTGAACA
>JAOZPD010000105.1:0-222 GCA_029932935.1 Candidatus Omnitrophota bacterium
GATAGATTGATACGAATTGGACAAATTACAAAGGAACAAAAGAAATGTAAAGTTGTATATAATAGAATTCAACAAATTATTTATAACGATCAACCAGCCTGTTTTCTTTTTTTTCCTTTTCATTTTCATATAATATCTAATAAATTTAGAAATACAGAGCTTTTTTTTAATGCAATTATGCCAATTTATACAATTAAAAATTGGTACATTGGTAAAAATAAA
>JAOZPD010000105.1:232-4519 GCA_029932935.1 Candidatus Omnitrophota bacterium
TTTTGGTTTAATTGTACCGTTAGGTTGTTGTTGGCCAGCGGGAACTTTAGGTTACCGCAGGCGTTAGATAGCATCTTGATTCAGTAAGGGTGATTCTTGGGGCGGCCGACCCAGGATAGCCCTAAGCAGGTTAAGAGAGGCTTAAGGCGTATTTATTTTTGTCTTTTAATTAAGTAATACTTAAATTCAGGATGAAACTATCAAGATATACTTTACTGGTAGATGATTATCCGCAGAAGGGGGAGTGCATTGCCTATCATACCCGTACGCAGGCAATGGTCAGATTGAACAGTCAGATGCGCGGTATATTGCGCCGCTTGGCATCTGTGGATTGCCTGCTGTCAGATTTCAGCCCTGGCGTAAGGGATGAGCTCAGTCTATTGAATGAGATGGGCATCCTGGTTGATGACGAGCTCCAGGAGAGGCAGAGGCTGGATGATTTCTTCCGGCAGATTAAGTATGAGCCCAATATACTTGAATTCGAGGTTACCCTCTTGACCACATACAAATGCAATTTCAGATGCGTCTATTGCTTTGAGGAGTCTGTTAAGGATGATATATCTCTGGATAAGCAGAGGAGCGATATGATTATCAGATGGTTGATTAACAGAATCCACAGGAGAGGCTACAGGAGGCTCTTTCTGGTATTCTACGGGGGAGAGCCGCTTTTAAATGCTGAGCCGATTGATTATATCGGCAGGATATTAAAGCACTGGGCAGCCAGGAACGGGGTAGCGTTTAATTTCGGGATAATAACCAACGGTAGTCTAATAAAGCCGCAGCTGATTGACAGATGGAGAGAGATAGGCCTGGATAGCATCAGGGTGTGTATAGATGGAGACAGAGAGGCGCATAATAAAAAGAGGCCGTTTATAAATGGGGCGGGTACATTTGACCTGATTATCGAGAATGTCAGGCGGGTAGTTGATAGGGTAAAGGTGGGGGTGGTGGGTAATTTTGATAAGGAGAATTTAGGCAGCATCCCCGGCCTGCTGGATTATTTAGAGCAGCAGGAGCTTCTCTATAAACTGGATACCATAGATTTCTCTCCTATTGTTTCCAGGTTAGGGGGTAAGGATAACCCGGCAGCTATTGAATTGGGTGAGTGCCTTTCCTTCTTTGCCAGGGATGGCATGTTTGATGCTACCATGTGGTTGCGCCGTGAGCTTATAGCCAGAGGTATTGATGCGAATCCCGGCATGGCTATAAATAGTTGCCCCCTGATTATGGAGGATGGGGGTGTCGCTATAGACCCAGAGGGGGTAATCTATAAATGCAATTCGTTTCTGGGGTATCCGGAGTTCTCTGTGGGTAATGTAAGAGAGGATGATTTTAATTACCGGCACAGAGAATTTATGGAGATTGAGGCCTGGCGCAGGTGCCCTGATGATTGCCCATATGTACCTATGTGCCAGGGAGGGTGTAGATTCTTCTGTTATTTAGAGAATAAAAACCTTACTGATATATGCTGCAAGCGTGGGTATTTTGACCGTATCTGTCCGGAGCTGATTAAACTGGATTATCAGAGGGAGATAAGCAAGAGAGAGAATCAATAGTTACTAAAATCCCGGATTGGCAATGCAAAAACCGATTATGAAGACAGTAAGGGCCTTTTTGTCTCTATTAAGGCCATATAAATCTAAGGTATTTTTCTGCTTTGTCTGCATTGTTGTTACCAATATTATCGGGCTGTCCCTGCCCTGGGCGATAAAGCTGATAGTGGATGTTGTCTTGATAGGCAGGGATTACCGGCTGCTTAATCTGATCGTGGCCGGTTTAATCATCTTGTTTATACTCAGGTTATATTTTGGTTTTATGAAGGAGTATCTAAGCGCACTGGTGGGAGAGAGGGTGGTCTGCGACTTGAGAAGAAGGCTCTACTGGCATCTGCAGAGGTTGTCCTTGCGATACATAGAAGAGACCTCCAGCGGAGAGATGATCTCCCGTATAATCGGTGATGTGGATAGCATACGTAACTTTCTGTTTAGCGGGGCTCTGGATTTCTTATATTCGTTTTTTAATCTCTGGTTTGTGCTATTTGTTCTCTTTATGCTGGATTGGAGATTGGCCTTGGTCTCTCTGATGTATCTACCTGTTTTCGGAATAACATATTTTAAACTTGTACCTAAGCTGAAAAGGAAGCACGCGCTCCTCAGGGAGGGTTACGCCGCCCTGGCAGGCAGGATAGGAGAGGTCTTTAGCGGCATGCGCATTGTGCGAGCGTTCGGCAAGAATGATTATGAGGATAGAAGGTTTACACGCCAGCAGGAGGAGATATTCAGGACTGCCCTAAGCGCACATAGACTGGGAATCTGGTTGTGGATAGGGGCGGAATTTCTGAGCTCGTTGGGTTTGACTGCCTTGCTCTGGTTTGGCGCACGCGCCGTGCTGACCAGCAGGATTACACCCGGTACGCTTCTGGCCTTTTTCTCATATCTGGGGATGCTCTTCTTGCCAGTCATAAAGATGGTTGTTATCAATAATGATTATCAGGAGGCCTCGGCCTCCATACAGAGAATTGCAGAGATATTGAGGCAGCAGCCAGAGCTGGTTAATATCAGGCATCCAAGTAAAATAGTAGATTTGAAGGGGGATGTTATTTTTGAAGGGGTCAGCTTCTGTTACTCCGATAAGAGGGAGGCGCTGGTTGAGGTTAATTTCCATGTCCAGGCGGGGCAGAGGGTTGCCTTAATCGGACCCAGCGGTACAGGCAAGACGACAATAGTAAGCTTACTGGTTAGATTCTTTGACCCTACCTCGGGCAGAATATTGATCGATGATAATGACCTGAGAGATTTGGATCTGCAGGGGTATCGGGAGAATATAGCTATGGTATTGCAGGATGATTTTCTTTTTAGCGATAGCATAAAAGATAATATTTTATACGGCTTGCCTGTAGATAGAGCGGAATATTCCTCTGAGATTAATGAGCGTATGGTTACGGCGGCGAAGGCAGCGAACGCCCACCAATTTATTATAGAGTTTCCCCGTGGCTATGATACACAGATTGGCCAGAGAGGCATTAGGCTTTCAGGTGGCCAGAGGCAGAGGATAGCGATTGCGCGTGCAATCCTGAGGAATCCCAGGATACTAATTCTGGATGAGGCTACATCGAGCCTGGATTCTAGGTCAGAGAATCTGATTCAGGAGGCACTCTGTAAATTAATGCAGGGCAGGACCACATTTATTATTGCCCACCGTTTATCTACTATAAGGGGCGCAGATAAGATTCTGGTTCTTGATAAGGGCAGGATAGTGCAATGCGGAAGGCATTATGAGTTGATTAACAAGAGGGGGCTATATCGGGATTTATACGAAGAGCAGTTTCACAGATGTCATCAGAAGACTGAGCTTTCTCTGGCCTCGCATAGCTAAGCGGTGTTATATGAGGAGAATATCTAAATATATCAAGCGGTTAAGATACAAATTACTGAAACTTATTTCGCGTAAGATATCTGTGCAGATGCTTATAATCCTTGTCTTAATGGTTACCGTACCCTTATCGATCCTGGGCGCGCTTCTTATTAATACCAGTCAGAACGCGATAAGGGCTTCTGTGCTGCGGGGGCACAGGGAATTGGCCTCCAGGGCAGCAAGTGAAGTAGAATTATTTATCAAGAAACCGAGAGATCTGTTGAGCACTACTGCTTCTATCCTGGGCTCTATCTCGGCCAATTCTAACGCCTGGCGTCAGGAGACGGTTCTGGTAGAATTAGCGTTGAATAATCCCATGTTCAGCAGGGTCTCGTCGATTAATAAGAATGGCCTGGAGATAGCTACCTCGGATTTAGGTAGCAGGCTTAAGGACGTGTCTCAGGAGCCGGCTTTTATCCACGCCTTGTCAGGTGAATTGTACATGTCCGACATCTATCTGCAGAGTGATCGCACCCCATATATGAAGATAGCAGTACCTATAAAAACACTGGGTGAGGTGGTAGGGGTTTTATTGGCTGAGGTAAATTTAAGAGAGGTCTGGGATATTGTGGACAGGATAAAACTGGATGAGACCGGTATGGCGTATGTTGTATCCGATAAGGGAATTTTGATTGCCCATCCAGACAAGAAGAGAGTGGTAGCGAATGAGAATATATTCCTTGGCAACGGTGAGATTGCCAGGAGTTTGCTTAATAATAAAATAGGTAGTCTTGAATATTTAGATGAGAATGGCCAGCGCAGGATCAGCTCGTTTGCGCCTATCTCTGATTTAGGCTGGAAGGTTGTGGTGACTCAGGAAGATAATCAAGGTCCAGGAATACGCCTTCATTCTGGAGGAATAGGCAAACGCCT